>DASYVG010000001.1:0-1702 GCA_035937255.1 Chthoniobacterales bacterium
ATTTTTATCGCGACGAAGCTGTTTCGCTGGGAGAAAGAAGAGAAGCTCCGCGCTTCGGCCAAACTCTGGGTGCTCGTGGTCCTGCTGCCGTTTTTTATTCTCGGCACCTTCCAATCCTGGAGCCGGCAGGACCTCGCGAAAGCAAAAATCCTTGAGCGTGATCTGCGGCGCGGCCGTAGCTGGTTGATCCAGAACGTCCGGATTTTTGTCGGGAACGGAAAGGTGATCGAATCCGGCGCGGTCCTCGTTCAAAAAGGCAGAATCGCGGCGGTCTACGACGGCAGTTTTCCGGATGCCAAATCATTGAATGCGGAACCGGTTGAGGCGGCCGGAAAAACGATTCTCCCCGGTCTGATCGACGTGCACGTCCATCTCGGTTCGACAGGCGGATTTTACGACGATTGGTCAAAGTTCGACGCAAAGGCCGCGGCGGAACGGGAATTGGAGGCGTATCTCTACAGCGGCGTCACCGCCGTGCGCAGCGCCGGCGATGCCGTCGATACCATGCTGCAGCTGCGAAACCTTTTCGGCTCTGGCGAAAAACTGGGTGCGGAACTGTTTTTGTGCGGCCCGCTCTTCACGGCGGAAGGCGGACACGGGACTGAGTACGGGAAGTTTCTGCCAGAGAATCTACGCGGGGCGTTTATCGCCCAATTCGTGCGCACGCCCAAGACCGCTGATGAAGCGCGGCAACAGGTCGCCGCCCTCGCTGCCCAACGCGTCGATGCAATCAAAGGCGTCCTGGAATCCGGCGCCGCGGGTTATCTCTTTAATCGCATGGAAGTGAACGTGCTGCGCGCCGTCGTCGATGAAGCGCATGCGCGGAATCTACCGGTCGCAATTCACACCGGCAATTCCCGGGACGTCGCAGACGCCGTTTCCCTCGGGGCGAACTCTGTCGAGCACGGTTCGTATGCCGACGAGATTCCGGACGAGCTCTTCGTCGCGATGAAGGCCAACGGCATCGCGCTCGATCCGACGCTGAGCGTCGCGGAAGCGTTCACGGAGTTCGCCCATGGCCAGACCGCGCTGCTGCATCGCTCTCTTGTCCAACAGGTGACGACGAAGGAGTTGATCACCGGCACCGAGCACGCCGCGACTTCGGAGAAAACGGCCGCGATGCGCGAAGGCATGAGCCATTACCCGATGTCGCCGGAACAGGGTGCCAGAAATTTGATGAAGGCCTGGCGGGCGGGCGTGAACGTCGTGACCGGCTCGGATGCCGGAAATTTTCTCGTCCTGCATGGGCCGACGGTGCAGCACGAAATCGAGCTTTGGGTATCGGCGGGGGTGCCGGCCGAGGTCGCGCTGCAAGCCGCCACTGCGAATGCCGCGAAACTTTTGCGCGCCGACGATCGGATTGGAACTATCGAGAAAGGGAAAGAAGCGAGCCTGCTGGTGGTCGACGGAAACCCATTGCAGGATGTGCGGGCGCTCTCCTCCATCTCAATTGTTTTTATGAAAGGCGAGCGGGTCGCACGGAACGACCTCTTCGAGCAGAAGTAGTGGAAGAGCACGATCCGCCTTGTGCTGTTTTCACTAACTACTCGTCTCCGGCTTCGGTCGGTTCCTCAGTATCTTATTAACGTAATAACGACGGTATCTCATTGTTCGTGAATCTCATATGCATTTCCCAATCTGCCGCGACGACTCTGTGCGTTTGTCTGTCGGGCAGTGGGCAAAGGCTGCGTGGCAAAACGTC
>DASYVG010000002.1:0-1565 GCA_035937255.1 Chthoniobacterales bacterium
CTTGCACCGGAATTCCGAAATCCCGAAAGAAGCGTTCAAAGCCCTTCGGCCGCCAGCCTGTGACCCAGACAACATCCTGCTCGGTGTTGTTGATGAATGTATGCGTCGTGTTCGGCTGGAGTTCGACGAAATTTCCGGCGGAGCATTTTTTCCATTCACCGTTGCTCATGACGTCCAGCGTGCCTTGAATGATAATAAAGAACTCGCTTTCGCTCTTGTGATAGTGCGGGGGCGGGCCCGGAACGTGTGGCGGTGACGTGATCTCCACCATTCCGTATGACTCGTCGGTATCGAGCAGACGAATCTTATGGCCCAGCACCCACAGCAAATTGCCCGTGTCCATCGCATGATTTCTTGTCTTCATGTCCATAACATTTCTCCTTGATCTACGGTTCAAACGGCGTAATCGCTCATCGACTCTCTATTTCTTTCCCAGCAAATCCCCGGAGGTCCCAGAGAATCGGCAGCAACGCAGCAATCTGCGACACCGCTCCCGTCCTCAAGCCTATTGCGATGATTCCCTCCTGAAGCGTGCTCCCTCCCTCGACGTCGTCCTCCATCTCATGGCGGAAATGGCGGTCCACCCTGGCGTCGATGCTGGAGTGATTCGGTGCGGTCATGGGTTGCTCCCTTGGGTTAAATAGCTATAATGAGAACATCTTCTCGTAATGAGACACATATCTTATATTGAGACGCTAATCTCATTAACCTGCCATGTCAAGCGAATCGCAAAATGTCCGGCACCGCGGCCATGTCCTCTCTGAAGGCCGGGTCAACCAGAAAATGCGCACGCGTCAGAGCCTGGCCGACGCCGCAGTCAAGCTCGCCAAATCCGGACGCCGGCCCACGCTGCCCGAAATCGCCGCAGCGGCGAAGGTGTCGCGCGCCACCGCATACCGGTATTTTTCATCGTCCGATGCGCTGATTAGCGATTCCTACATTGACCATGCGGCGCAGCGGGCCCGCACCCTGTTCATCGCCGAAGGCGGCGACCCGGTTGATCGCATTGGCCGGGCGGCCGATGCGATCAACCGCCTGCTTATCGAAGACGAGATCGGCCTGCACGTGATGGCGAAGTCGTTGATGGACGTGTGGCTGAGCAACCCGCCGGCGGATCGTCCGCCGCGGCCGGGCCGGCGTATGCCGTTGATCGATGACGTGCTCGCCCGGCTCGATGTCAAGCTCGACGCTGCGCGGCGCGTGCGACTGCGGCGAGCGCTGGCGCTGACCATGGGAGTCGAGGCCGTGATCACGCTGTGCGATGTGTGCAGCGCCAGTCCGGAAGAAATGATCGAGGTATCGACGTGGGCTGCGCGCACACTGCTGCGAGCCGCGCTTGACGAGGCGCGATCCGCCGCGCCCATTCGTCGCCGCACGAAAAAATGAGGTCGGTTTCACATTTCCCGACGTTCGTGCATGCAAGCAAGAAGCTCCTCGGCAGGAAGAGCGCCTCACTGTATATGTACGCTGGGGGGCATAGGAAGAGATTTATCGATCGCACGAGTATTTGGTGAAAATTACGCTCTTGCGGGGACTAAGCGATTGGCTACACCGTGGTCGACAAT
>DASYVG010000003.1:0-4742 GCA_035937255.1 Chthoniobacterales bacterium
TGAAGGGCGGGCATCTTTCGGGCGAAGACGCGACCGATCTTCTCGTCACGGCACACGGAATCCGTGAGTTTACGCAGCCGTTTGTTCGCGACGTCTCGACTCATGGAACTGGCTGCACCTATTCCGCCGGGATTGCCGCTGGCCTGGCGCTGGGTTTGGAACTCGAGCCGGCGATCCGTCAGGCGAAGGAATTTGTGACGCGCTCGATCAATCAGCACTTCACCTGGCAAACGGGAGCCGGCACCCGCATCGACGCCTTAAATCACAGTCCGGAGCAGCCTTAGACTAACGGGCGGAGACTTCCTGCTGCGGCACTTCCCGTTCCGTGCCTGTGTCCGCTGACACTGCTTTCCAGCGCCGCGCTTGCATCGCGTCCAGAGCGGCGGCGGCTTCGGCCTGCTTCTTACTCCGGCCCTGCCCCTCCCCGAGTGGCAAACCTTCCCAGACGACCCGTACCACGAAACTCTTTTCATGCTCCGGTCCGGTCTGCGAAAGGACCTCGTAAGTCGGACTGCGTGGCGAAATCGATTGCAGCAATTCCTGTAGCTCCCCTTTGGGATTCACATCCACGGGCTGTCGCGTGAGCTGCGCCAGATCTCGTTCCGCTTCTCGCAAGATGAAACGCCGCGCGGTGTCGAAATCGCTATCCAGATAGATGGCCCCAATCAGCGCCTCGAAGGCATCCGCCAGCGTGGAAGTGCGCGCCCGGCCACCGCTGGCTTCTTCGCCGCGGCCCATCATCAGAAATTTTCCCAATTCCAGTTGTGTCGCGTGATTCTGCAGGGCGTCCCGCGAGACAAGGCGCGAGCGCAGCTTGGTCAGGCGGCCTTCGGCTTCGTGTGGAAATTGCGCATAGAGCCGTTCCGTCATAACGAGCTGCAGCACGGCATCGCCCAAAAATTCCAAACGCTGATTATCAAAATGCCGCCGCTTGCTTTCGTGCCCGAGGCTCGGGTGCGTCAACGCTTCCGCAAGCAAGAGCGCGTTGCGAAACTTATGGCCGATACGCTCCTCGAGTGGGTTCACCGGCGCACAGGTTACCGCGAGGAGCGCCCGTTTTCCAGCTGCCGTGGGGATTTACGGGTCGCGGCGCGGGAAAAGCTACCGCCGCTGATAGACCGCGAGCGACGTCACCACATCTACCGCACGCTGCAGCACAAAATCGCGCAGGACGGTTTTCTCCTGCGCGCGTCCACGCCGTTGCGCCGCCTCCATCACTTCGAGCTCGGGATTTTTCCCCGCCAGTAACGCTGCTTCGTTCAGATGCGGCCGCTCATTTTCAAAAACAAACGAAGCCATTCCCTTTTCGCCACTCATCTGAAAAATCTGCCGTTTATCGGCGGCAACCAACTCGACCGGGAGATCCGGTTTGATCCCTCCCGAGGACGGCGGCAGGCGATCGGTCAGCACGACTTCTCCCACCGGCACGCGCAACACTTTTCCTCCGGTCAAGGGCAGGTCAGCGTACTCGACGGCACGACCAGCGGTCGGTTGACCGATGATTAGTGCCTTGATCTGTGCTCGCAGGACAGCGGCCAATGCTTCCGCCTCGCCACTCGTATCTTTATCGGCGAGCACAAGCACGAGGCCGGTGAAGGCCGGATCGCGATCGGAAACGAAGGCGCGTTCCTGACGGGCGTTCGCTTTATGCAAAGTGAAAAGTGCTTTGCCCTTTACGCAAAATCGTTTCGCGAACTCCGCTGCGATTTCGAAGTCGCCCGTGGCTGGGCCGGCTCGGAGATCGAGCACGATCGCGTCCACTTTTTTGGCGGGAAACGTCTGCAAGGTAGCGTCGAGTGCTTTCAGATTCTCAGCCGTCAGCGAGCCGATCCTGACGTATCCGATATGGCCGTCGAGGATCTCGGTGTAGGAGGGCGTGCTGGCTTCCTTGCGCGCGGCGTCGGCGGCCGGGAGGAGCATCACGCCGCGACCGATTCGCGTGAGCAATCCTTGCAGCGTGGCGCGGCTCATCTCCCCCTCATTAAGAGAATCGGCGTTGATATAATTTGTCTTCAGCAACTGGATCGCCTGTTGCAACTCATCGCCACTCATCGAGCCAATGAGCGTCTCCATAGTCGGCGGCGCGCTCGGTTGCGCAGGTGCAGCCGGAGGCGGGGATTTATTGACGCCTCCACTAACTGCAGGCTGCGGAGTGGACTGCGCCTTCGCGGCATCGCTAAACAAAAGAGCCGCGCCAAAAAGCGCCAAGGCTGGAGAACGAGGCTTCAAGGGTTCGCGAGAGTACCCGAAACTGCGCTGGCGGCAATGTCGCGCCGATAGTGGCAACCTTCGAAACCAATGCGCGCGACGGCGGCGTAGGCGCGTTCGCGCGCTTCGGTCACCCCATCGCCCAAGGCGGTGACGGCCAAAACACGCCCGCCGGAGGTGACGATGCTGCCGTTTTCCCAGCGCGTGCCCGCGTGGAAGACATGCATGCCATCCTCCAGTGCAATCTCATCAAGGCCGGTGATCGCCTTTCCCGTCTCGTATGCGCCTGGGTAACCGCCCGACGCCATCACCACCGTCACGGCTGGGCGCGTGTCCCACTCGATCCGGACGCGTGCCAGCGTCCCGTCAATCGTCGCTTCTAAAATTTCGAGCAGATCGGATTTGAGCCGCGGCAAAATCGCCTGCGTTTCCGGATCGCCAAACCGGCAGTTGAACTCGAGCACGTGCGGGCCTTCGGCCGTGACCATCATCCCCGGAAAAAGCAAGCCGCGGAAGGTGAGATCCTGTTCTCGCAATCCAGCGAGCAGAGGCCGCATCACGTCGTCCTCGAAACGTCGTTGTAACTCCGGCGTCCAATCGGTGGCGGGACTGAAGGCACCCATTCCCCCAGTATTCGGCCCGCAATCGCCATCCTGCGCGCGCTTGTGATCCCGCGCCGTGGCCAGCATCTGGTAATTTGCGCCGCTCACGAGAAGGTGGAGCGAACACTCCCAGCCGGACAAAAACTGCTCGATCACCACGTTCGCGCCCGCATCTCCAAATTGCCGCCGGTTCATCATGTTGTCGATCGCCGCCGCCGCTTCCGCACGATCGTTTGCGATGATCACGCCTTTGCCAAGCGCCAGTCCGTCGGCCTTGATGACGGCGGGAAATCGGAGCGTCTCGCAAAATCGCAATGCCTCGTCGCTGGACGAAAATGTACCGGCGCGGGCGGTCGGAATCGAGCGATGCTGCATCAACTGCTTGGCGAAAATCTTGGAAGACTCCAGACGCGCCGCCGCGCGCGTCGGTCCGAAAATGCGCAGGTTTTCCGCCGCGAAGAAATCGGCGATGCCCGCCGCCAGCGAGTCATCCGGACCGACAACCGTCAGGCCGACGGCATTTTGTCGCGCGAATTTTGCCAGGGCGGTGATGTCGTGCGCAGGAATCGGGACGTTTTCGCTCAGCGCCGAGGTTCCGGCATTACCGGGAGCGCAAAAAATGCGATCAACCGCACTGGACTGCTGGAGTTTCCACGCAAGAGCATGTTCGCGCCCGCCGCTACCAACGACGAGAACCTTCATCCGCCGCGCAGACCCGGTGACATAGAGGCGGAAAGGTGGGGCACCGATGAGTGGCTGGCAAGAGATCTGCGAGACGAGCGCGTCCGGCAATACAGTGTCTCGATACCATACGCCTCCAGCGGTTGGTTACCTCCTTGCGGAATGTGCGGTGGAAATTTACCCTTCCCGATGTCCAAAACTTCCGTGATGAATCCGCGTTGTTTGTCGCGCGTGGTGTTGGAACGAATCGCGGATAAATGGACGGCGTTGATCATCCATGTCCTCGCGACGGGCACCCACCGTTATGCGGAGTTGCAACGCGAGATCGGCGGCGTCTCCCAAAAAATGCTGACGCAAACACTCCGCACGCTGGAGCGTGACGGGCTGGTGCAGCGCAAGGTGTACGCGGTCGTGCCGCCGAAGGTCGAATACACTCTGACTTCTCTCGGACGCACACTCGTGGAACCGCTCCAGGCAATTTGTCGCTGGTCGGAAAAACATCTGGCCCAGCTCGAAGCAAACCGCGCCCGCGCCGACGCTAAACAACTGACGCGACCATCTTCGACCGGCCGCTAGCGGCGGTCCCTGCTGCAATGCATCAGGTTGAGACGCTCGTGACGCTCTTGGCGTTCGTCGTCGCGCTCGTAATTGTCGCAAAAAATCTCGAGCTGCCGTATCCGGTTCTGCTCGTCCTTGCCGGGCTCGCCCTCAGCTTCATTCCGCATTTGCCGATGCTGAAACTGGAGCCCGAGCTGGTCTTCTTCTTTTTCCTTCCACTGCTCATTTATCCGGCAGCGATCTTCACCTCGTGACGAGATTTCCGGCAGAATCTTCGACCGATTTTGCTGCTGGCGATCGGCCTGGTCATGGTGACGACGACAACGGTCGCCTGGGCCGCGCATACTCTTCGGCGTCCCAACAACAGCTTGAAGTGATCCTTGAAGGTGAAAGTCTCGTGAACGATGCAACAGCTCTGGTCGCTCTGCAGTTTGCGGTGGCGGCGTTAGCGACAGGCAATTTTTCCCCCGGACGCGCCACATTGCTCTTCGTCTGGGTCGCAATACGTGGTGCGCGTTTGGCTTGCTCGTCGGTGTCGCGATGAAATGGGTGAGCAACATCTGCACGACCCCGCGGTTCAAATCACAATCTCGATCCTGACGCCGTTCGCGGCCTATCTGCCGGCAGAGCATATGCATATTTCCGGCGTGCTCGCCGTAGTTTCCGCAGGTGTATACCTCGGCGCGACGCCGC
>DASYVG010000004.1:0-4323 GCA_035937255.1 Chthoniobacterales bacterium
GAGGAAGGAAGATCCGAGACTCTGCAGCACTGCGCGCTGCGGCTTTTCTTTTTCCAGGCGCAGCAGAAAGCGGTTCAGCGAATCGCGCTCGCCTTCGATTTCAATGAAGACGCCTTGAGCCGAGTTTGAAACCCAGCCTTCAAGCTGAAGCTCCGTCGCGAGACGGTAAACGAACGGCCGGAAGCCGACCCCCTGTACCGCTCCGCGGACGACGATTCTGGTCCTCTCGCGATTCACGTGGCGGTCCGGATCGCTCGATTAGCGACGCAAGAGGAACAGTCCGGCAATGGCGAGGATGACTCCGGCGATGCGTTGCCAGGACATCGGCTCTTTGAAAAACAAGACACCGGCGATGGCCATGATCGCGGCGCCTCCGGCGAGGATCGCAGGCACGGAGGAGAGCGGACCGCCGCGTTGAAAGAGAAGGAAAAATGCGATCGTTCCGAGACCGACGCAGACGCCGGTCAAGACGGAGTAATTGAATCCGGTGCTGCTAAACTTCTGTGCCCAGCGGTTCGTTAACCAGAGCGCTGCGAGATAAAGAAGAATGGTGACGGCGGCGGTCGCTTCGACGACGAAGCCGCCTATTCCATCGCCGATGTGCTCGGAGGCGAGTCGGGTGAAGATTTGGTGTGCGCCATACAAGACAGCGGCAGCGACCGCATACCAAAACCATCCAGGCATTGTTCGTTAGGTAAATTGCGAGATCACCGCGTGAAGAGGCCGTTTACGATTCCAATCTGGTACGCAAGGAACAGACCGAATCCCAAGCTCAGCACCCCAGCAACTGTCGCGAGATGATGACGGAAGAATTTGAAACGAGCGGTGTATGTGATCGGGACTGCGATCGTCGTCGTCATCAACATCATGCCTGCGACAGTGCCGAGCCCGAAGACGAGAAGGTAAGCCCACGCCCAGATTGGTCGCTGGATGATGGGCAAGACAAGAAGCGCGACGGCTGCTGAGCCAGCGAGGCCATGCACGACTCCAATGATGAGCGGCCGGACCGCGCCATACCATTTCACGCGGCCGAAAATGCGATCCAACTGCGTGTCCGCCTCGCTCTCCTCGTCATCGCCGCGCAGAGATCGCATGGCGGAGCGGACATTCAGGGCACCGAGCAGGATGAGCATCAAGGCCACGCAAAACTCGAGGCCTAGGCCGAGACGTTCCGGAATGACGATACCAAAAAAGATGATCGCACCGCCCACCACGAGCAGCGTGAGGCTATGACCGATTCCCCAAAAAATTCCGGTGAGTGCGGCGCTTCCCAAGCTGCGTTGTCTGCTGACGATTGTAGTTACGGCCACCACATGATCGCAGTCGGTCGCATGCCGCATCCCAAGGAAGAAACCCAGGAGAAGGATGGATAGGAGAGTGACCATAAACTCAGGAGAATGACGAAGCTTGAATGACGAAGCGCGAATGACGAAGATCTCGGCTTCGAGCTTCGTCATTCGTCATTGATTCGGGCTTGGTCATTCGGATTTCGTCATTCGCTATTCAACTCGCAATCGGATTCGTTTCCATAAACCGGACCGACCTGATCGCGCACTCTTGCCCGTCGGTGGCTTCCGTGGCCTTACCGCAGGACGGACACTCCAGTGTGGCCACTGGAATGCCGGACAAGGCGCCGTCCCAATACTTGGGTCGCCCGCGATACGAACATTGCGGACACTTTACCATGGCGTCGATTTTTTCGATCTCGAGCGCGGAGCCTTCGAGCGGAGTCTCGGCGGTGATCGCCTCATAGCAGAAGCGCAGTTGTTCGTGCTCGATGTGACTGAGCTCTCCGACGGCGAGCCGGACCTCGATGATCTTTTTGTCCGGGTTTTTATCCGAGAAATCGAGGAGCTTTTCGACGAGACCCGATGCAATCGAAAGCTCATGCATCGGGACGTCTCCCTCACACTGCGAGCAACGCTTTCTCGAATTCGTCGAGACCGGCGCCCGTCTTGGTGCTGGTGGGAATCACTTTGATATCCGGTTTGAGTTTATGGACGTCGTTGATGAGTTCCTCAACGCTCACTTCCATGGCTTGCGCGAGATCGATCTTGTTGATGACGACGATTTCCGCGCCCAGAAACATGTGCGGATGTTTGCGTACCATCCATGGACCTTCGGTCACGCTTACCACGACGACGCGCGCTTTTGATCCAAGAGGAAATTCCGCGGGACAAATCAGATTACCGATGTTCTCGATGAAAATGAGCTTCAGTTTTTCCAGCTCGATCTTCTTCAAACCTTTGCCGACCAGGTTGGCGTCGAGATGACAACCATTGATGGTCGCGATCTGCACGACGGGCACATTTAGCGCGGCGATTGCATCGGCATCGTTGCTCGTCGTGGCGTCGCCGTTGAAGACAGCAACCCCGAGGCGATCCTTCAACCGTTCCACCAGTTTCGTGATCAGCGTTGTCTTACCCGAACCGATCGCGCCCATGAAATCGATCGCCGTGATTCCATGCCGATCGAGGACCGCGCGATTCTCGACCGCGAGCTTGGCGTTCGCTTCGAGCAGACTGTGCTCCAACTCGATGTCGTAGATCTCGTCCGGTGATGCTTCCAGCATCACCTGCACCGCGCCTTCGTTAGCCACGGCTTAGTGGGCCAGACCGGCAAATGCGGTCGGCGTGTGCTGTTGTTTTACGACTTTGCCTTTGCCGAGATACATGTGCACGCCACATGGCAGGCAGGGATCGAAGCTGCGCACCGTGCGCATGATGTCGATGCCTTTAAAGTTCTCGGGTCCGTTCTCTTCGAAGAGCGGGCAACCTTGCACGGCATCTTCGTACGGCCCGGGCGTTCCGTAAACATCGCGCGGGTTCGCATTCCATGGCGTCGGTGGATAGGGATGGTAGTTCGCGATCTTGCCGTCGCGGATTACCATGTGATGCGAGAGCACGCCGCGAACTGCTTCGTGGAATCCGCAGCCGATCGCTTCGTCCGGCACCTTGAACGGCGTGAACGTCGCGGTCCGTCCGGCGTAAACCTCCTTCATCGCTTGTTCGAGGAAGTAGAGCGCGCAGCCCGCGGCGTAAGCCTGGAAATAAGTGCGCGCGCGATCCCGCTCGATGGTGTTGGCCCATTGCGGGATCTTCCATTCGAATTCCGTTTCCGGCTTCGTCATCGTTTTTGGCAACCGGATTTTTACACTGTGGCCGGTGGCCTGGACGTAGCCGATGTCGACCATGTTCGCCAACGCCGTATTCCAGAGCCGGGCGAGCGGTCCGCCGCCCGTGTCGAGCGCGAGATGATCGCCGGTGCGTTTGTCGAGCCAGCGCGGTGACATGACCCAGGTGTAATTCCCGGCGAAGTCCCGCTTCTGCGGTTTCGGAATTGTCCGCTGATTCCACGGATGGCGGATGTCGATCGGGTTGCCGAGCGGATCCTGTTTGACGAAGTATTCGCCGTTGCCCTGCTCATCGGCCCAGTCTTCGTAATAAGAAGAGCCAAGCAGGATGCGGATGCCGAGGTTGATGTCGACGAGATTCGTCGTGACCTGCTTGCCATCGATGACAATGCCGGGGGTGACGTACATCGCCTTGCCCCAGCGATCCATTGTCTTGTAATCGTAATCGCAAACGTCCGGATCCTGGAATGAACCCCAGCAGCCAAGCAGGATGCGACGGTTGCCGACCTGTTCGTAACCGGGGAGTGCTTCGTAGAAGAAGTCGAAGAGATCATCGTGTAGCGGTACGCAGCGCTTCATGAAGTCCACGTAGCGCATCAGGCGCACCTGGTAGTCGGTGAAGATCTGAATCGATGGCACCGTCCCGACTCCGCCCGGGTAAAGCGTGGAAGGATGCACGTGGCGTCCTTCCATGAGGCAGAACATCTCGCGCGTATAGCGACTGACCTGCAAAGTCTCGCGATAGAACTCGCCCTCGAACGGGTTGAGCGCGTGCATGATATCGGCGATCGTCCGGTAGCCGTGATCGTTCGAGTGCGGCGCGAGCGTTTGTTGGGCCTTCGCCCAGACACCAGGGTTCGTCTCCTTCACCATCATTTCGCAGAAGTCGACACCGACCAGATTGTCCTGGAAGATGTTGTGATCGAACATGTATTCGGCGGCTTCGCCGAGATTGATGATCATTTCCGCGAGCGGCGGCGGCTTGATCCCGTAGGCCATGTTCTGCGCGTAGATCGAACAGGTCGCATGATTATCGCCGCAGATGCCGCAGATGCGGCTGGTGATGAAATGCGCGTCGCGCGGATCTTTGTTGCGCATGAAAATGCTGTAGCCGCGGAAGATGGACGACGTGCTGTAACACTCGACGACCTTCTTCGCGTCGAAGTCGATCTTTGTATAAATGCCGAGGC
>DASYVG010000005.1:0-11196 GCA_035937255.1 Chthoniobacterales bacterium
GATCGTCTCTGCCGGCCAAAGCTTTCGGTCCGTCACGAGCGCGGTATCGAGCGCGGAATGCTCCGGCCAGTTCGCGGTCGCTGGAATGCGTCGTATGACTTCCGGGAGGATCTTCTTCGCTACCTCTGCGTTTGCCACCAGATGAGCGAAGACGGATTCTGCCGAGACCGGTTCCTCCTCAATTTTCCAGCAATCGTAATCCGTGATCATCGCCATGGTGGCGAGCGCGATTTCCGCTTCGCGCGCCAATTTCGCCTCCGGCAGATTCGTCATTCCGATCACATCGAAGCCGTGGCGCCGGTTTAGTTCCGACTCGGCGCGCGTGGAGAATGCCGGACCGTCCATATTCACATAGGTGCCCCCGTTGTGCACGGTCACGCTGAGACCCTGGGCAGCTTGCGCTAGCAACTGCCGCAAAGTCGCGCTGATCGGTTCAGCGAATCCGACATGCGCCGCGATGCCTTCACCAAAAAACGTGTGCTCGGAGCCGCGACTGGTCCGATCATAAAACTGCGACGGTAAGAGCACGTCGCGCGGTTTATAATTTTCCTGCAAACTCCCAACCGCCGTCACGCAGATGATCCAACGGACATTTACAGAACGGAGCGCCCAGATATTGGCGCGATGATTCAGCTCGTGCGGCAACAGCCGATGCCCGCGCCCGTGCCGCGGAAGAAAGTAGATCTGGCGCCCATGCATGCGGCCGCCGATGAGAGCGTCTGAAGGCGATCCAAACGGCGTCTCGACGTGGTGTGCCGCAGGCTCAGTCACGCCCTCCATCTGATACAGGCCGCTGCCACCTATGATTCCGATCGCGGGAGCTTCGTCCTTCATGAGAAGCGCGATTTAATCTTAACCAGTGACGATGGGAAGTGGATAATGTGCATCGCAGAAGCCCGAGAAATTTCTGTTCATCGTGATGGTCGCGGCTTGATAATAACAGCGCATGAAAGCGGCGATCCTCCGCTCCTCGATCCTGGCGATCATTGCTGCATCCGTCATTTCTTGCGAATCGACCCCGTCTTCTCAAATGCGCAGCAGCTCGACGCGCTCCGCGGCGCGATCGGAAAGCGCGGGTTTCGCCGAGGCGCCGCAAGATCGGCCCGGACTCGGCACACAGTGGGGTGAGACGAGGAAATCCCGCGTTGTCGGAACTTAGTTCGAACGCGCGGATCCGGATACGCTTCTCGCCGTTGCCGCCGTTAATTACAACGACGCGGCCGGCATTCGCGCCATGGTGGGGGGCGCGATCTGGCAACGCACCTGGCCAGCTCTCGCCAGCCGAACCGGCACTCTCATTTCGCTCGGTCTTCGCGATCAGAGCGGACGGTTCCTTCCCGGATTAATTGTGGGTGAGCGCTGGTTCGTAGTGGGCGAAACAGGCCGAAGGTATTCGATCGTGCTAAGAAATCAGACCGAACTCCGCCTGGAAATTGTTCTTTCCGTCGATGGACTCGATGTGCTTGACGGTAAAAAGGCTTCGTTCCGAAAACATGGCTACGTCGTTGGACCCCATCGCCACTTAGTCGTGGATGGTTTTCGCCAAAGCACCGAAGCAGTCGCAGCGTTTCGTTTCAGCCCCGTTCGCGAATCATATGCGAACGAAAAGTACGGCAACACGCGCGACGTCGGCGTAATCGGAGCGGCGATCTTCAACGAACGAGGAACCAATCCGTGGAGCGAACGCGAAGTGCGGCGGCGGCTGAAGGCAAATCCATTTCCGGACCGTTTCGCCACGCCGCCGTGACCACCTCTGTGTCCTAAAGCGGCGAGGTTCACCTTGCCGGGTTAGCGTGCGTGATCTCGCGATGGCGCGTCCGTTACCTTCGTGCCACACTTTCGCTCTCTCGATGCCGAAATTTTTCATCAAGACCTACGGCTGCCAAATGAACGAGCGCGATTCGGAACAGGTCGCGCATTCGCTCATCGAACGCGGCTACGAAGCGGTCGCGCACGAGACCGAGGCCGATGTGGTCCTTCTGAATACGTGCAGCGTGCGCGATATGGCGGAGCAGAAAGCTCTCGGCAAAATGGGAATGCTCGGACAGCTGGCGAAGCGCCGCCCGGAAGTCGTGTTCGGATTTCTCGGATGCATGGCGCAAGCGCGCGGCAGGGCGTTGCTCAAAGGCCTGTCTCACGTGGATCTTGTTGCCGGCACGCAGAAATTCCATCGCGTTGCGGATTACGTGGCAGAGTTGCTGGAGAAAAAACGCGCGGGGCGGATGGATGATCCGCGATTTTCGATTTGCGACACCGAAGAAGAAACGGATTCTCAAAAAACGATTCGTGACCAGCGGCTCTCGCCTCGGCAGGCGACGGCGTTCGTTTCGATCATGCAAGGCTGCAACATGCATTGCACATTTTGCATCGTTCCCCGAACGCGCGGAGTTGAGCGCAGCCGCTCGATCAAGGAAATCGTTCAGGAAGTGCGAGCTCTCGTGGATCAGGGGATCAAGGAAGTGACACTCCTCGGCCAAATCGTGAATTTATATGGCCGGCACGAGTTTCCCGCTATCGCCGGGGGCGACGCCGGCCGTAGCAAAAGCCCTTTCGTGCAGTTGCTCGAAGCGGTGCACGCAATCGATGGTCTCGATCGGCTCCGCTTCACTTCGCCGCATCCGATCGGTTTTCGCGACGACTTGCTGCAGGCGTTCGCCGATCTGCCGAAACTCGCCGAGCACGTCCATCTTCCCCTTCAGTCCGGCTCGAATCGGATCCTGAAGGCCATGCATCGCACTTATACCGCCGAGAAATATCTCGCGCTCGTCGAGCGCATCCGCGGCACTCGCCGTGAAATCGCGATCACGACCGATGTCATCGTTGGATTTCCCGGCGAAGAAGAGGTGGATTACGCGCAAACGCGTCAGCTCGTTGAGCACGTCCAGTTCGATAACGCATTCATCTTCCGTTATTCCACGCGGCGCGACACGCCCGCGGCGGAGATGAGCGGTCAGCTCTCCGAGCAGGTGAAGGAAGAGCGGAACCAGGATCTGCTTCGAGTGGTGGATAATTCAGCGCATCGAGCGAACGAACGACTGGTCGGTCGCAACGTGGAAATACTTTGCGAAGGACCAAGCCGGACGAATGTCGCGCGGCTCATGGGCCGAACGCGCACAAATAAGATCGTCGTCTTCGAAGGCGACCCCAAATTAACCGGAAAGCTGGTGCCGATCAACGTCACGCAAGCAAATGGTTTCAGCTTGTATGGAACGCCGCTGATGCAAACCTGACCGTCTTTCGCGAAATGATTTACCATCTCTCTCTTCAAGCGGCCGGGTTCATGGCGGCGGCAATCCTGCTGCTGCTCACTCTCCCGGGATTGTTCAAGCCCGACGCTGTCCGGCAGGCGGCGGTTCGTCTGCCGCGCTCACGAACCGCGGGCGTCACGCTGCTTTCGATCGATCTGCTCTGGAGTTTCTGGTTGCTCGTCACGATGGAAATGGGCGAGTTCTCCGCCTTTCGCCGCCCGCTTCTGATCGCCCTTCCCATTGGATTTTTTCTCGTCCTGCGCTTTGTCGATGAATTTCTCGCGGTGCGCGCACTCGGCATTCTTTGTTTACTGGCCGGCGAGCCGCTTCTCGAGGCCGCTTTCTTTCGCTACGAACAGAGCCGGCTGCTCGTGACCATTTTCGCCTACCTCATCATCACCGCTGGTCTTTTTTGGGTGACGATGCCGTATCTGCTCCGGGATCAAATTAACTGGAGCGCGAAGAGCTCTGCGAGGTGGCGAACCCTCCAAGGCTTCGGCGCGCTCTATGGTCTGGCGCTGCTCGTTTGCGCTTTCACCCGCTACTAGCCCTAGCTCACCTGTAGCACATCCGCACGGATGAAGCGGATTCTGGTCATTCGAGGCGGCGCAATCGGCGACTTCATCCTCACGTTGCCAGCGATCAAGCTTCTGCGCGAAAGCTTTCCGGCGGCGCGGCTCGAAATACTGGGCTATCAACATATCGTCGCCCTCGCGGAGCAGCGCTTCTACGCCGACGCGGCGCGTTCGATCGAATACGCGGGTTTGGCTGGGTTCTTTGCGCGCGGCGGCGAGCTCGATGCGAACCTGGTATCATACTTCGGTAGCTTTGATCTGATCGTCAGTTATCTCTTCGATCCGGACGGTATTTTCGAAGAGAACGTCAAGCGCGCGCGGGCCGAAAGGTTTCTGGCCATTTCTCCCAAGATCGGATCGGGCGAACACGCTTCGCGTCAGCTCGCGCGTCCGCTCGAAGCGATCGGGCTTAAGCTCGGCGACTCATCGAGCCTGTTATTTCCGTCCGCGGCAGACGGCGCGGCCGCGGAGACGATCGCTGGCGATGCGGAAATAATCATCGCGCTCCATGCTGGAAGCGGCGGTGAGAGCAAAAATTGGCCGCTCCAGAATTGGCTCGCTCTCGGAGATCGTGTCCTTGCGAACCTCCCGTCCGGCGGCCGCATGCTCATCGTGGGCGGTGAAGCAGAAGTCGTCCGGACAGCGGCCTTGCGAGCGCGTTGGAGCCATCCAGCGATCATCTTCGCCGAGGGTGTGCCGCTGCCGCAGCTTGCCGCAGCCCTCGCGCGGAGCTTCTTCATTGGCCATGACAGCGGCATTTCCCATCTCGCGGCGGCCGCGGGCGCCAAATGCCTTCTGCTGTTCGGACCGACCGATCCGGATATCTGGGCGCCCACTAATCCCGGGGTTACCGTGCTGCGCGCGCCGCGCGGGAATTTAGACGAGCTGACCGTCGCGGCCGTGGCGGCTGCGCTTGAGCGCGCTAAGAGCTGATGCGCATCGGCATCAAGACGTAAAGGAACGGGCTTTGAATCTTCAGAACGCCCGGACTCATCTCGTCAATCAGATCGAGAAAAACTTCGTCCTCGGTCAGATTGCGGAGGGGCGCCATGAAAAATTCGGGGTTAAATGCGATGGAGAAATCACGGCCCTTATAAGCCACCGCCAATGACTCTTTTGCTTCGCCCACTTCCGGCGTGTTCGCGGTGATGTCGATGTTGTTTTTGGTGAAGTTCAGTTTGATCGAATTGGATTTCTCGCTCGCCAGGAGCGAAACGCGACGGAGCGAATTCAGAAACGTTTCGCGCTCCAGCGTCACGCGCTCCTTCGTTTCCGACGGAATGACCTGCCGGTAGTTTGGATAATTCCCCTCGATCAACTTCGAAACAAGGAGGGTGTTGTTCAGATCGAACGCAATCTGGCCGCTGCCGACGCTGACCTTCACGTCGCCCTCGTCCGTGAGAAGCCGCTGCAACTCCGTCACCGCTTTCGTCGGCACGATGATGTCGGCTTCATGACTGCGCGGAAACTCCAGCTCGAGATCGACCATCGCGAGTCGCCGTCCGTCCGTCGCGACCAGGGTTAGTTTGTTTTCCTTGAAGCTGAAGAGCACGCCGTTGAGCACATAGCGCGTTTCATCGGTCGAAATTGCATAGGAGGTTTTCCGCAACCCGTCGCGCAAATCCTTCTGCCGAATTGTGACGACCTTGGCGTCTTCAAATTTCGGCAGCGGCGGAAACTCCTCTTCCGGCAGCCCGAGGATTTTGAAGAAGCTCTGGCCGCTCCGAATCGACGCGGCGTTTTTCCCATCCACTTCGAACTGAATCTCGCTCGAGGGCAATTCGCGAATGATGGTGAAAAGGCGTCTGGCCGGCAGCGTGGTGGCACCTTCCTTTTCCACGCGCGCTTCGAAGCTTCCGCGCACTCCGACATCCAGATCGGTCGTCGTTAGGTGCACTGCGTCGCCCTTCGCTTGCAACAGAACGTTCGATAAGATCGGCAGCGTCGTGCGGGTGCTGACGACGTTCTGGACCTGTTGCAAACCTTCGAGCAGCTTTTCCTTTGTGACGCTAAATTTCATGACAGAGAACGGACGAGCTAAGATGTAAGGCTTCGGTTTTTATTCGGCAACCGCAAACTCGACCGGGCGCACTGAGAGCGGAAATCTCTCAATCAGCGTTTCAGCGAACTATCGATAAACGAGATCGTCTGGCGAATGTTGTCCTGTTCGGCGATGCGCTTCTTCACCAGCTTGCACGCGTGCAGCACGGTGCCGTGGTCGCGCCCGCCGAAAGCTTCACCGATCTCGTTCAGCGAAGCCTTCGTTAATTCGCGCGCGAGATACATCGCAATCTGACGCGGGAACGCGATGTTGGCTGGGCGCCGTTTACTCGTCATATCAGCAATGCGCACATCGAAGTGCTCCGCCACGCGCTTCTGAATCTGTTCGATCGTGACAACCTGCCGCGCCTCTTCCTGCAAAATATCTTTGAGGAGGTGCTCGACCACTTCGTTCGTCAGCTCCTTCCCGCTGAGCGACGCGAAAGAGGCGACACGCATCAACGCCCCTTCCAACCGCCGCACGTTGGTGCGGATGCGGTTGGCGAGAAAATCAAAGATTTCGTCGCGCAGTTTGATCTGCAATGTCCGCGCTTTCTTGCGCAAAATCGCCATCCGCGTTTCCACATCTGGCGGCTGCAGTTCTGCCGTCAGTCCCCATTCGAAGCGGGAGACGAGGCGATGTTCGAGATTTGAAATTTCGGACGGCGGGCGATCGCTCGAGAGCACGATTTGTTTGTGTCCGTCGAAAAGGGTGTTGAAGGTGTGAAAGAATTCCTCCTGCGAGCGCTCTTTGCCGCCGAGGAATTGAATGTCGTCGATCAAGAGGAGGTCGGCCTGCCGATAGCGCTTCCGGAATTTGACGAGGGTGCTGTGCTGAATCGCGTCGATGAACTCATTGATGAAGAGCTCACTCGAGAGATACATCACTTTCGCATTTTTATTTTTGCTCGAGACGTATTGCCCGATCGCCTGCATGAGGTGGGTTTTCCCGAGACCCACTCCGCCGTAAACGAAGAGCGGATTGTAGGTCCGCGCGGGCGATTGCGCGACCGCCAGGCTGGCGGCATGTGCGATTTCGTTATTCGGACCAACGACGAAGGACTCGAAGGTGTTGCGCGGATTCAATCCGAGGCCGCTGTTCGCATTTCTCCCGTCTCGATTTCGGTCGAGCGCGGGCTCGATCGCCCCGTCTGCATCAACCGCCGCAACGACTTCGGATTTCGCGGAGCCTTCCGCCGGCAGCGAAAATTTAATCGCGCGCGGAGTGCCAAACGCACTCACGATCGCAGCCTGCAAAGCCGCCATGTGATTACTTTCGATCCAAAACTGATAGATGTTGTTCGGAACGCGAAAGGTGAACGATTCCGCACTCGCTTCCACGAGCTGCAGCGAGGAAAACCAGCGCTTAAAAGTGTCCGGGCTAACAAGCGGTCTAAGGGCCACGGACAACTCCTCCCAGATCTGTGTACACGTCGCGTCCATGCGGAGTTGTTAACAGCGTTAAACTACTCCCGGGTAGAGGCGCGCGTCAGGAAAGAGCGGCGGAAAATCGTGAGTGATTTCGGAATCGAAATCGTGAACGCTGGCTGCGGACGAAGGACTGCGTTCCAGAAAATACGCTTTATACGAGGGAAAATTGCAAAAATACCTCTTTCGCGCCGTAGCTGAATAGGCGCGGGGGCTGCCGTTGCGGCTCGCGCCTTTCAGTGGTGTCTCGGTTATCGTCATTCTCTCTCCTCGAAATTTTCCCAAACTGTTCACATCTTATTCACACCCACGGCCCATTGCTCCCTGCCAGCGGCTTCAGATTAGAAACCGCTAAAACGAGCGACAAGAAAAAATCTGAACTTTATTTTCTTTTGACGGTCAAAAAAACCTTGACTGAAAATCGCTCAAAAAAGTTGGGGCTTCGCCTAACGAGCCGGACCGCGAGCACAATTGACGGCGTAGAAGCAATCGCCCAGTGCCCGCCCCGTTCGCTGCGAATCCACCGCACGCTCGCGCCTACATGAGCACTGACACGGAATGCAGACCGGGATCTTCTGCGCGAAACGGCCCGCTACCAGGTGCTCGTTGGTCGATCTTGGTCCTGGTTTTCCTAACAGGCTTCACCGCGCCGGCGCGCGCCGCGGAGGATATTTTCCCGCCGTTCGGCTTTCGTTGGAACGATGCCAGCGCGCGCGTGGAGCGTATTTTAATTGGCGCGAAAGCGAGAATCGCCGCCCGCGAGCAAAAGGAGAAACGCGAGACCTGGACGGTGGAGGGTCTTGTGCAACCGGGCCTGAAGCGGACGCTCTTCAGTTTCCGCGAGGGCTTTCTCGTGCAGGTGGAGTTGCAATACGAATATCCGGAGCGAAACATCGAATGGTACAACGATCGGATGGGAGAAATCCGGCGCTATTTCGATGCGAAATTCGGGACCGGCAAGCTGGTCTCGCGCACGCGCGACAACGATTCTGATGTGATTCAGACGCTGGTCGGCTATCAATGGATCGTCGGAAACACGATGCTGGAGCTTTTCTACTTCTCCGCGCAACGCGACCCAAACGTATTCCGCACCATCACCGTCACCTACAAGGCGCTTTAGCGCGCCCGATCAGCCACGTCGGTTTTCCTTTTGCAAGCGCTTGAGCCGGCTCGCGAGGCTCACCTTGAGCGCCGAGCTCATCCGATCGATGAAAAGAATTCCGTTCAGGTGATCTATTTCGTGCTGGAGCGCGCGAGCGAGGAGCCCGGTCGCTTCGATTCTCACTTCGGCGCCTTCCAGCGTGAGCGCTTGGGCTACGACCGTAGAGGTCCGCTCCACGTCGCCGGTGATGTCGGGAAAGCTGAGGCATCCTTCCATCTCGAGGAGACTCTCGGCTCCGAGCTCGAGTTTCGGATTGAGGAGCACAAGTGGCATCGCCGCCACCGGATCCACCTCTGCTCCGTTCAACTTCATCGTGCTCGGGCGGTCTTCGACCTGTGAAACATCAACGACGGTAAGTTGCAGGGCGTGACCTACCTGTTGCGCCGCCAGTCCGACGCCGTTCGCCGCGTGCATTGTTTCCAACATGTCGCTGGCAAGCGCGCGTACGGAAACATCAATTTGCTCCACGCGCTTTCCCTTCACGCGCAGAATCGGGGCACCATATTGCAAAATCGGCAGCCTCATTTCTCACCGTGCATAAAGGCCGGGAGATTTTTCACGCCCGCCAGTTTGAGCGCATCCATGACTTTGATGATGGTGCCGAAAGACGCCTTCTTATCAGCCTGCAAGGCAAGAGATGATTTTCGCGTCATCGGCAATGCGCGAATCGCGGCTTCCAGTTGATCGACCTCGATATTCTGTCCGTTCAGCTTCACGCCATCGTTCTCATCCACGCTCACAATTGCGTGCTCCAGTTCGACCGGCGCGTTGGTGGAAGTTTTCGACTCCGGCAGATTGATCTGCACCTCTGGCTGGTCGCGTTTGAACGTAGTGGAGACGACGAAAAAGATCAGGAGAATGGTGAGAATATCGACCAATGAAACGATGATGATCGACGGCGCGCGCCGCTTGCGGTGGGCGAACTTCATCGCGCGAAGAAAATGCGTTTCACGCGGTCGACGCGTGCACGGCAGGCGCCAACCGGGCTGGCGCGTCCGGGAGCGCGATCCGGCCGTAGTAGCATTTCGTGATCAAGTCGGTCACCAGCGTTTCCATTTCCACCGACATGGCTTCGACTTTCTTCGAGAAATAACTGAACGCGATCAGGCTCGGCACCGCGATGGAGAGGCCGAAGATCGTTGTGTTTAACGCCTCGGAAATGCCGAGCGCGATCCCCTTCGCGTCCGCGGCTCCAGTGCTGAGGCCGAGCCGGGCGAAGACGTGCACCAGGCCGGAGACGGTGCCGATTAATCCGAGCAACGGCGCGATGCCGGTGATTACCTCCAGAATGATCAATCCTTTCTCCAGCCGGACCATTTCGTAACGAGCCCGTGTCTGCACAAATTCGACATTCTCCGACCGCGGCCAGCGCAGATGATGCAGCGCCACGCGCACGATCCGAGCGAGCGCGGAATCGTCCTGCTCCGCGATTCGCGCCAGGCGCTCGGCACTCGCGCCCGGAACGAGCCGCTCGATTTCGCTCTCGATCACCAGTGGAAGCACATTCCTTTCCCGCAGGGCAATCGTCCGAAGAATGATCGTGGTAACCGCGACAATCGAACAGGCCAGCAACGGCCAGATGAAAGGTCCGCCCTTGCTGAAAAACCCGGCGAGACCGCTGATCGCGTCCGCCGTCTCGGCAAGAATCATCATGCTGCTGCTCATTGGTTTCCGTACATCGTGAAAGTAATTTCTTCCTGCAGCCCCTCGGGCGGCAATGTTTGCGCGAGCTCCTCTGGAATCGGCGGAACCCTTATTTCTTGGACCGACTCAAGACAAACATTGGCGAACGCTTCATTCGAGGTGTTCCCGGCGAGCTTGAGATTCGCCACGTGCCCCGCGCGGTCAATCGAAAATGTGAGTTGCGCCGTGCCGATCGAAATGAGGTCGCCGCGTTGCTTCGTATAGTAATACCACCTCGACCCAATCGCATCGTGGACCTGCTTTGTGTATCGGCCCAGAGGCGTGCCGACCGCGTTGACCGCCGACGCCCCGCGATTGGTGATGCGGCCGGAGACGCGTGTCTGTTCTTTCTCTGCCTGGTAGGCGGACGACGGCTGCTCCGGCTGCGGACGCGCCGCGGAGGGCTGCGGCGGTACCGCGGTCTCGGGAGTTGGACTGGCCTGCCGTTCGTCCGGGGTAGAGATCGCGGGCGGCGGCGTGGAAGTGAGCATCGCAAACTGTTCCGGCTCCGGAGTTGAAACAGGAACCGGTGTCGGCGTTGATTTCGGAGCCTCGCTGGGCTTCGGCGACGGCCTGCTCGCGACCGACGGTTTCGGCGGCGGACTCGGGAGCGCGGTTGATCGAGTCTGCGGTTGCGCCCCTTCCGTCGGCAACGAAAACGAATGCGTCTCCAGATTCAGTGGCCGATTCTTTCCTTCCTGCGACGGCAACGGCGCGTCTCCGCTCGCGGGCAGCGTGCTAGCGGCGAGCGAATTCGCGTTCGACTCAAAAGTTTGCTCTTTCGGTTTCTCGGCCGACTCCTTGGACGGGTCCGTTTCCAGGTACGACGGATTCTTGGGCACGGGCGGCGGCGCGACCGGCGAGAGATCCACCAGAGTCAGCTCCACCGGCTTCTCCTCATCCGCGAGGGGGATCGCTGCCGCACCGCCGCCAAAACCAGCCAGCGAGAACCCGACCACGAGGTGAATGAAGATCGAGGCGATGATCGCGCCCCAAAGCTTCCGCCGTTCGTTAGTCAATTGCATACAGCAGCACGAAGCGCCGGCGCGATCCCAGCTTG
>DASYVG010000006.1:0-2611 GCA_035937255.1 Chthoniobacterales bacterium
CGACGCCATTGGCGTAGGTGGTGGTCGCTCCGGCCGTCGTTGCCAGATCCATGGCAGTCTGGGCATTACTGTTGACGGCAAGACAAAAGACGCAGCCCGCCGCGACTGCCGCACATAGTTGCTTCATATGGGACCTCCTCGATTAGTCGCGCGAAGGTCCTGAGTCGGGCTTCGGATCAGCCGAGGTCAGGCCGAGGGCCAGGGAGTGACGAACAGCAGTGGTAGCAATTCGTTCATGTCTGAGGCAAGAAGAATCTTGTGAACGTGGAAAATGTTTTGTCCGCAAGAGCTCGACGGGATCGCGCGCAAGGGACACACGGCTCACAGAGCCGTGGCTACAGGAAGCCACCGGCGCGGCGGTGATGGCATTACACGATCAACATGCAATCGCCGTAGCTGAAGAAGCGATACCGTTCCCTGATTGCCGCCGCGTAGGCGTCGCGCACAAACGCGTGTCCCGCGAAGGCGCTCACCAGCATTAGGAGCGTCGAGCGCGGTAGATGAAAGTTGGTTAGGAGCGCGTCCGCGTAACGCACCTGATAGGGCGGATGAATGAAAATGTCGGTGATATTCTCCTGCGCGACCAGCTGTCCGTGCGTTCGTCGCGCCGCTTCCAGCACGCGCAGGCTGGTCGTGCCCACGGCCACAACCCGGCGCGCCGCATTAATCGCCTCCGCCGCGTCCGCCGAGATCGTGAAGCGTTCCGAGTGCATCCGATGATCAGCGATGTTCTTCGATTTGACTGGGCGAAAAGTGCCGAGGCCGACGTGCAAAGTAACGAAAGTGTGGGCCAGCTCCTCCAGTAATTGGGGGGTGAAATGCAGACCGGCCGTCGGCGCAGCCACCGCTCCGGGGACTTCCGCGTAGGTTGTCTGGTAGCGTTCAAAATCAGACAGATCGCTTTCCCTGCGCAGGTAGGGCGGGAGCGGCATCGCGCCTTCCGCCAGCACGTCGAAATCAGTCGCGAATCGAATCACGCGCTCGCCTTCCGGCAGGATTGTTTCGACGCGCCCCGAAACCTTTCCAATGTGGGTCCCAGCGCCCACACGCATCTTCCGACCTGGCTTGACCAAACATTTCCAGCGCGCGGGGCCTAGTCTCTCCAGGAAAAGGAATTCGACCTTGCCATCATCCGACAATCGCCGCGCTGGCACGACGCGGGTGTTATTTAGCACCAACAGATCGGTCGGCTCGAGGTAAGCGCTGATCTGCTGAAAATGTCCGTGCTCGATTCGGCCAGTCCTTCGATGGAGAATCATCATGCGGGATGCGTCCCGCCGTGGGAGGGGACGGCGCGCGATCAGTTCCGGGGGCAGATCGTAATCGTAATCGGCGAGGCGCAAACTCACGTCGAGATCATCAAAGGATTTGCGGGCTGGCGCAAAACTTCACAACATCCGGGGCATGCCGCACTTCGACTCCGCGCTGGAACTCGTGCTCACGGCGTTGAATGAAATGCGCGAGGGAAGCGGCCGCTTGCCGAGGGCGTCGCGCGCGTCGCTCCAGCTTCTGCAGCAGCCGCGACGAGACGATCTGAGCCCGCACGCGAGGACAAAATCAGATCGCCTTGCCGGCATCGCCTCGCGTGTGGCCGTTTGCACGAAATGTCCACATCTCGCGCGCAGCCGGAGACAGACAGTGTTCGGGGTCGGCAATCCGGACGCGGAGGTGATGTTTATCGGGGAAGCGCCGGGTGCCGATGAGGACGCGCGCGGCGAACCGTTCGTCGGTCGCGCCGGTCAATTGCTCACTCGGATTATCGAAACGATGGGATTGTCGCGCGCGGGAGTTTACATCGCCAACGTGTTGAAATGCCGGCCAGATACTCCCGGCGCCGCCGCGGGTAATCGTCCGCCCACGCTGGCAGAGATGCAGACATGTCTGCCCTACCTCGCGGAACAAATCGAAATCGTGCAACCGAAGGTGCTCGTCGCACTCGGAGCGACCGCCGTGGAAGGTTTGCTCGGCACTCGCGGCCCGATGCGCGATCTGCGCGGCCGGTGGCATTCCTATCATGAAACGCCGCTCATGATCACTTATCACCCTTCTTATCTACTGCGGAATCAGATGCCCTCCGAAAAACGAAAAGTCTGGGAAGACATGCTCCTTGTCCTGGAGCGAATCGAGCGGCCCATCACGGAAAAACAACGCAATTACTTCCAATGAGAAACGGGCTGGCTCAAGCGGCTAAACAGCCGTCTGATCCCGCGACGGGAACCGAGAGTGATCGCACCCGAAGCGACGATCGCCCGCACTTCACGGCGCGGAACTTTTACCTTCGTTGCGACGAACTCGGTCCCGGCAGCCTGCAAGAGCGCCAGCGTACGGGCGCCGATCAGAGCCGGCAAGGCGGTGGCGAAGCGAACCCGGCGATTCCCAACCGCGCATGCGTACTCAATTCCAGCCGCCACACCATCCGCCGCCTTGGCTCGCCAATGAGCGATGACAGACTCGGCTAGTTCCAGCTCATCCAAGAGGGCGTCCGGTTCCACGCCGGCCGCCGCGAGCTGATCCTCTGGAAAATAGCAGCGCCCGTTTCGCAGATCAACGCCGAGGTCGCGCAGAATGTTGATAAGTTGCAACCCTTTCCCATATGCGATTCCCAGCTGAC
>DASYVG010000007.1:0-3404 GCA_035937255.1 Chthoniobacterales bacterium
GTCCAGCGGTAATATTCCGGCGCCGTCGTGTTGATCTCGCGCTCCCAATCGTAGGAAAAACCGATCCGTTTCAGTTGCGCTTTAAACTTTGCGACGTTCTCGCGCGTGGTGATCGCCGGGTGCTGGCCGGTCTTGATGGCATACTGTTCTGCCGGCAAGCCGAACGCGTCCCAACCCATCGGATGCAGCACGTTGAAGCCGTTCATGCGCTTGTAGCGCGCGATAATATCGGTCGCCGTGTAGCCCTCGGGATGTCCGACGTGCAGGCCTGTCCCGCTCGGGTATGGATACATGTCGAGCACGTAAAACTTCGGCTTGTTTGGATCGAAATTAGCGTCGCCGGGATTGGCCGCGTGAAACGGCTGCCGCGCGTCCCAGATCTCCTGCCATTTAGGATCGAACCGGTCGAAAGGATACGGTTTGCGGCGTTCGTTCATGCGGTGAGCAAGAAGGTGAGCGAATCAGGAACGCAGGAAAACAGGAAATACGGAAAAGTTTGAGGAACGTGCTTTCGTTACTTCCTGCTTACCTGTTTCCTGATTCATTTCTTCCCGTGATCCGGCTATTAGTGGCGACGCGCAATCCGCATAAGACCCGCGAATACCGGGAGCTTCTCGGAGCCGGATTTCAGATCGACGATTTGCTTCAGTTGCCGGAGCTCGGATCCGTCGACGAGACCGGTGCGTCCTTCGAAGAAAATGCAAAACTGAAGGCGCTCTGCGTTTCCGCAAAGTTTCCCGGACTGGTCATGGCGGATGATTCCGGTCTCGAAGTCGATGCGCTCGGCGGCGCGCCCGGAATCCGGTCAGCGCGCTACGCCGGCGAACTTGCCACGGACAAAGAGAACATCGCCAAACTCTTGGGAAACCTCTGGGGACTACCGAAAGTCCGGCCGCGATCCGCCCGGTTCCGTTGCGCGCTGGCCCTGGCTCGCCAAGGCAGGATTGTCGGAACGTTTGAAGGCGTCGTAGAAGGGACAATCGTGAGCAAGCCGCGAGGTGGGTGCGGTTTTGGCTATGATCCGATTTTCTTACCGGAAGGATTTGACCGAACCTTTGCCGAACTTCCGGCGACGGAGAAAAATCGCATTAGCCACCGGGCCCGAGCGATTGAAGCACTGCGCGCCGCTCTCCGGGCAGAACCCGACGTGTAAGAAATCAGGGTTTGGGAGGCGGCGGAGGGGCGCCGGGAGCGCCGGTGGGGGAAGCGGTTTTGATCTGATAGCCGATTTTCTGGATGCCCACAGACCGAATCTGATCAAGAAGCGTAATAACATCGCCGTGTAACGCGAGGGTCTCGGCGCTGAGCGAGACTTTGATATCCGAGTTCGCTTTATGAAGCTCGAAGAGACGAGGGAGAACTTGATCGCTGTTCATAAGAGCGTTGTCGATATAGACGAGGCCGCCTTCCGCTACGCGAATCGCGGTGAAGTCTTTCTTATTTGGATCGGCCGGAGGGGAATTCGCACTGGGAAGGTTCACGCGAATGCCTTTCATGTGGGTCTGGCTCAAGCTGACCATCATAAAACTGGCGAGCAGGAAGAACATGATGTCGATCAACGGGATGATCTCGATACGTGCACGTTTCTTCGGGATGGGCGATCGCATTCTCATAGTTTGATAGCGCGAAAAAGCCGTCGTTAATACGACGCCCCTGTAAGGTTGAATGTGATCGGTATCTTCACTTTTGGAACTGTTCCTGGTTTGAACCTGGCCCTGCGAAAGGCCGTTGTTGCGGCGTTATCGAGAATGGGGCTCCCCGTGCTCTGCCCCATGCTGGCATCGGTTACTTCGCCTCCTGATCCAACCGAGACGAGAATCACTCCGCTACCCGTAGTTTTGGATCTCCTCGCTTCATAAGGGTAGGCAATAGGCGGCTTAAAGGTCATCGCAGCTTTGCCTGTGGGAGCTGGCCCCGGGTTACCGACAGCCGCGGGCCTCGCGATCGGCGCGACAGGTTTCGTGGAAGGCGGGCGCTTTGGTGGCGGCGTCGGTTTTTCTTCCACAAACTCGGGTTTTTCCTCCGGTATCGCCTCAGGAGGGGGCGGAGGAGGAAGTTCGTCAGGAGGCGGCGGTTCGGGCGTCGGCGGCTGGTCAATGGTCAATTCGACAACCGCTTCAGGAATCTGGCTCAGATCTTCTATTGTTTCCTGGGGATGAATGGAGGCGATGGCGACGGCCGCGAAATGGATGGCCAAAGCCCCGCCCACTGCCGCCCAAGTCTGCCATTTTGGCGGAGGTCGATACAGAAGTGGTCCAGCCATATCGTCTCTAACGTCCCGGTCCAGGGATGCCAGCGGAGGCCTGGCTCTTGATTTCGAACGAGATCTTGGTGAAACCGGAAGAGCGGATTTGATCGAGCACGCGGGTTACGTTGCCATGCACCGCTTCCCTGTCGCCGCGGATAAAGATTTTCGCCTCGGGATTCGTGGCGTGAACCTTCAGCAGGCGCGGGAGGACTTCCTCCAGCGGGATTTTCTCCTTGTCGAAGTAAGTGTAGCCATCCCGGTCGACGGAAAGACTCACGTAATCCTTCTTTGACTGCGTCTGGCCGGAAGAACCCGTGGGCAAATTCACTTTCATGCCCTTCATCGTAGTCTGGCTCAAGCTCACCATCATGAAACTCGCGAGCAGAAAGAACATGATGTCGATCAACGGGATGATCTCGATCCGCGCTTTCTTGTGCGGGATGGGTGAGGAAAGGTGCATTGAAGACCTTTAGATCGACGAGCCCTTCCCAGAGCTTGGGGTTGGCCCCGAGATCTCTAGCTCGCGCGCCGCGCTTTGTGTTCCCAACATAACTTCCAGGTTCGTCGCTGCGGTTTGGAGTTCGAACTCCAAGTTAGACACGCGAGACGTGAAGAAGTTGAACGGAACGAGCGAGAAAATGGCGATGCCTAGACCGCACGCCGTCGCGATCAACGCTTCCGCGATACCGCCGGTGACCGCTTGCACGGCCAGCTCTTCGTTGCCGAGGAAACTGAACGACTTCATCAGACCGGTGATCGTGCCCAACAAACCGAGCAACGGAGCGAGCGTGACCAGCGTATCCATCACGACAAGGAACCGGCCGGCCCGTTTGATCTCGATGCCGGCGGCGACTTGCAGCGCCCCCTGAAGCGACGCGTGCTGGTGATTCAAGCCGTTCCACATCATGCGGAGAACCGGATCGCGCGTGTCGCGCGACAAGCGCGAAGCTTCGGCCACATCGCCGGCTTCGATCGCGGTAAAGACTTTCTCGATCCGCTTGGGGTCGCGGCGCATCCAGCGGAACAGCCACCAGAAGATGCGCTCAAGCACGACCGCCAGGGCGGTGAGCGATACGATAAGAATCGGCCACATGATCGGGCCGCCCTGTTTGAAATTATGGACGAAGAAATTCTTATCGAATTCGCTTTCGGGTGA
>DASYVG010000008.1:0-4791 GCA_035937255.1 Chthoniobacterales bacterium
ATCCCGGACGCGGATGGCGCGTTGCTGCAGGCGGTCGCCGACGCATTAAGGACAAAGCTGAACGTGCCAATCCTTCTCGCTGGGACCACAGACGGTCGCGTGGATCTCGTCGCGGCGGTTCCCAAAATTCTCACGTCGAAGATTCGCGCGAACGAAATCATTCGACAGATCGCTCCCATGGTCGGCGGAAAAGGCGGTGGCCGAGCGGATAGCGCACGTGGCGCGGGGCGCGATGCTAGCAAGATCGCTGAAGCGTTGGAGCATGCGCGGAAGTTGATCGCCAGCTGAACCGCGGAGATGTTCCACCGAATCTTGTCCCAATGAGTCCAAACGTTGAGGGCGCCGAAGAGCTGACGGCGAAGCAATCGGCGGTGAATGCAGAGGGCCAGCTACGACGCACCGCCATCGACGGCGTGCAGTTTCGCGCGACGCGCCCCGTGCCGCATGAGGACGGGCAAGTCACAGAAGTCGCGCGCGCGAGCTGGGAGCTGCTGCGGACGCCGATCGTGCAGGTGCACATTACGACCACATTGCCGGGGCGAATACGCGCGTGGGGTTTGCATCAAATCGGGAGCGATCGCCTCTTCGTCGTCTCCGGTTTAGTGAAGATCGTCGTGTTTGATGGACGCAACGACTCGCGCACACGGGGATCGATCAATGATTTCACGGTGAGCGAAAAGAATCCGGCGCTGCTCGTGATTCCACCCAATCTCTACCACGGCTGGAAGAACCTGGGCACCAGCGAAGCCATTATCATCAACATGCCGGATCGTATGTATAACTATGAGGAACCGGACGCCCTCGATCTTCCCTGGGATTCGGAAGCGGCGGCACGCATCGTGCCTTACACGTGGTGACGGGACTCGCGGGGAAAGAATCTGGCGAGCTACTCGGGGAGAATTTCGATCTGTCGCAGCGCGATGCCGCACCGCCGGCTGTTCGGTTCATTTCCGACCGGAAACGTTCGCGGCATGCGAAAGCAAATCTTCACGCCGTTCGTGGTGTCGGTGGTGATCGGATTAGTCAAGAGGACCGCGCCTCCGCCAGTGCGCTGGAGCGTGAACGCGACAGTCCGATCGTTGACTTCGAGTTCGAGCGTTTCTGAAACAATTGGGTCCGCGAATTCCGCGATGTCGATCCGCAGCCGGAATGCGGCGGGCGAAACGGAAGCGTTCACAAAGTAGAGCGGGTTCGGATTAGGACCTGACCAGCGGATCGTCCCGTGAACCGGGTGACGTTCGAGCGGACGCCAATCGAGTGCTCCAGGAAAGGTCTCCAAGGAGAAGGCGCGCGTGGTCTCGACAACGACCGGCGGTGTTCGGTGAAGTCCTTTTGTCTCCCGATTTCCGCGGTGCACTTCGCCGGGCGCGAGCTGATTGAAATCGTAGTAGCGGATCGCGGGTGTCTCTGCGCCTTTCGTGACCTCGCGCAATACCTCACTCAGAACTTCCGCGTCGCCATCTGGCGAACGCAGGCGGGCGAGCATCCGTTCCTGTTCGGCGGAAGAAGGGAAGCGATAGGAGAGGTAGCGATGGCCGGCTGCGAATTTGTGCACTGTGATCGTCTTTGTGGACGCAAAACTGCAGCCCGCGGCCGCGGCGCGGAGAAGAAATTCACAATCCACCGGCGGGCGAATCTCCATTGGGTTGCGCCATCCGTTAATTTGTCCGGTGACGTCGAGACGATGCGCAAAGGACGAGGGCGGGAAGAAATCAGTGGCGGCGGCAGTCGCGTCGTCAAACAAGCCGGTGATCTGATAATATCGACAGCCCGCGGGCGCGTGAAAAATGGCGCCGCTGACCGCGAAATCCGGGTCGCTGGCGCGGATCACAGTAGCAAGCGCAGCGAGGTGATGTTTCGACCAGATGTCGTCGTGCCCCAGATAAGCGATATGAGTACCACGCGCGAGCCGGATCCCTTCGTTGTTCGCGCGCCATTGATTGCCGGCGTTATGTTCGAGATTCTTCCAAGTAACCCGGCGGCCAAAATTGGCCGATAAGACTGCCGCCGTGTCGTCGGTGCAGCCGTCACCGACGACAATGATTTCGAACGGTCGATACGTCTGATCCAGGGCTGATCGAATGGTGGGGAAGATGCGACGACTCGGGTTGAAAGCCGCGATCACGATCGAGAAACGAGGTGCCGTCCGGCGGAACAAAGACGGGACGAGCACGGGGCGCGGGCAGTTAGCGGGAACGCGCGGACGACGTGTTCAGCGAGGAACGCGAAGCGCAGTTCACGGGATCGCGAGGGTGGCAAAAAATGTCCCGGCCAGAGCGACCGCCAGCACGAAAACGTAAGCGAGGCCGCCAAGGAGAAACTTCACGATCGTCTTGAACCAACCTTGCCCATAAACGCGGCGTATCGAGAACAGGATTTGCGCGAGCGCGATCAGCGCGAGGAGCCAGCAAACGAGGACTGTTCGCTGCGGCTCCCAATGCTGCATCGCGATGCCGGCGAGGCTGATGAGCACGATAGCAAGATACGTGAACGTGTGGATGTGGAGCGCGTAGACCAGATGATCGATGTAGAAGATATGCCGGCGCAGGTAGAGGACTTTCAAAACGAAAGCGAAGAGCGGAATCGCGCACATCATCATGTAGGGAAGATTGCTCGCGAGGGTCACGACGAAGAGCCCGGCCTTCGTGCCGTGCTCGCCGAGCTTCTCTTTCGCCCGCGCGTCGAGCCATCTCCCAAACGGATCGGTGGGCGGTGAATCCGTATCGAAGCGGAGGAGCGATTTCGATTCCTTCCCGGGGAGTTTCGCCATTGCATCGTCGAGCTTGGCCTGGGCTTCGGGTGGCAGGTTCGCCGCCGGCTTGCTCTCATTCGGAATGTCGATGTGCAGTTGACTCGCGCCGAACTTGGCCGCGAGGAAGAAGAGGATGCTGACGAGGAGGTAAAGGCGCAGCGGGTGCAGATAGCTAACCCGGCGACCCGTCACAAATTGATTCGTTAGGCGCCAGGGCCGCGTGAGCAGCAGGCCGATTGTGGCGAAGAATTTCGAGTCCCAGTTCAGGAAGGAATCGAGCACATCGCGCAGCACGTGTCCGAACGAGCGGCGATAATCGACCGCCGGCTGACCGCACTGCGCGCAGTAGTGCCCGGTCAGCGGTGTGCCGCAATTTTCGCAATGGGTGAATGGCAGCGGCGGAGGCGCGCTGGTCTTTCTCCGACGGAACCAGCGCCGTTTCTTCGCCCTTCCTTGTTCGAGAGCCGAAACGGCCGCATCACCAACGATGAATTGCGCCGCTTCTTCGTCCATTCGGTCGATCTGGTCTTTACTTAATTGCCGCCCAGACCCGATGCACATCATCGTGGTCCTCGAGCGTCTGCAAAAATTCGCCTACTTCGGCGCGTTGCTCGTCGCTCAGGGTCGGGAAATTCTTAGCCGTGTAACCAAGCTCGCTCGTGACCACGCTCCATCCGTTGGTCGAAAGCCATTGCGAGACCGTGTGCAGATCGGTTCGTTGCGTAATGAACCGCGCGCCCGCTGCATTCTCTGGAATGTCATCGTTCGCGCGATGGGAGAGCGCCTCGACATCTTGCGCGCCCGCCTCGATCGCGGCGGCTTCGATATCGCTATTTAGATCGATGTGATGCGCCTCGACGAGCCCGACGTGATCGAAGAGAAATTTGTTGCTGCCGGGCGCTCCGAGTTGTCCGGCTTTTTTGAAGAGCACGCGGATCTCCGGAGCCGTGCGGTTGGTATTATCGGTCAACACCTCGACGATCAGCGGCACTTTGTGCGCCGCATAGCCCTCGAAAACGACATGCTCCAGCGCGAGCTTCTCATCGCCGATCCCAGCTCCTTTCTTGATCGCCCGCTCGATCACGTCGCGCGTGACGCTCGCCTTGCGCCCCTTTTCCACGGCGGCGGCGAGTCGCGCATTTCCGGCCGGTTCCGCGCCGCCCATTTTCGCAGCCACCATGATTTCTTTCACCAGCTTGCCAACGAGCTGGCCCTTCTTCAGACCGGCAACTTCGCGTTTGGCATGAAGCCACTGTCGACCCATGAAGAGGGTGTAGCAGGCGACTGCCGCGGGGACAAGTGCGCCCCGGCGCCGCTATTGACGAAAACAGAAAAGAGATGCGGTTAACGCCGCGCCGATGCCAAACAGAATCAAGGTGTCGGCGATGAAGTAGGGATACGCCATCAGCGCAAAGCCGATGAACATAGGTGTCCAACGCTGCAGCCGTTTTCCGTAGATGAACGCGACGAAGCCGACTGATCCGAAGACAAGTCCGCCGAACAAGTTGGCCGCGCCGAGCTCAGGCATCGGTCTCTCTTCAGCTTAACGCGGGCCACGAGGCGTCACCCCGTCACTCTTGCATGAAACAAAGCGTTGACCGCGTGGGCAAGCCGGTGTCACGCTTTCGGTTTCGCGGCGACGCTCAAGCGCCGCTCGTGTTTCGAAGAAGAAGCGTGGCCTCCCAACTTTTTAAGACCAAGAGCCCGGACCTTCTGATCCGCGAGGCGAAAAGGCCCGAGCGCCTGATGAAGCGGTCGCTGACCGCATTGGACCTCACCGCTCTGGGCATCGGCGCAATTATCGGAACGGGCATTTTCGCACTCACCGGCACCGCGGCGGCGGGCGAGCAGGCGTTCAGCTCGAAGCTCGGCACACCGGTGCTGAACTTCATCCAATCCTGGATGACGCACTCAGATCTTCTTCTCGGGCGGCCGGGCGCTGGGCCGGCCGTGATCTTTTCGTTTATTGTCGCGGCGATCGCCTGCGGCTTCGCCGCGCTCTGCTACGCCGAGCTCGCTTCGATGATTCCCGTCTCGGG
>DASYVG010000009.1:0-3056 GCA_035937255.1 Chthoniobacterales bacterium
GCGGAGCGGGGAAGCGGAGCATCAAGCCAGAGGGCAGAGGACAGACAAAAAGCGTCAATGGGGTCAACTGACTGATCTGTCGACGCCGCTGCGAACCCACGGTGGTCGCAACTTCGCGCGTGGCGCAGTGTTAAAACCTGCGTGCTCGATCCGCTTCCGCCCCATAGCTGGAACTACGAAACAGCCGCGCATCTGCTGAGCCGCGCCGGGTTTGGCGGGACGCCGGATGAAGTCGAGGCGGCAAGGAAGGAGGGCCTGGTGGGCAGTGTCCACAGGCTCGTAAATCAAACGGGGAATGCGGCGAATCTCACGGCGCCGGCCTGGGCGCATCCGGAGAATATTCAGCAAAAGCGAATGGAGAATCGCGCCGCAAAGCAAGAAGGCGGCGGCGAGGCGAAAAACAAGATGAAGCAGTTCCGCCAGATGCAGGGCGAGCACCTGCTCGATCTGCGGCGCTGGTGGCTCGAGCGGATGATGACGACGCCTGCGCCACTCCTGGAGAAGATGACGCTATTCTGGCACGGGCACTTCGCGACAAGCGCAGAGAAGGTGCAAAACGGCTATTGGATGTGGCTGCAGAACGACACGCTGCGCAGCCACGCGCTCGGCAATTTCGTCAGCCTGACGAAGGCGATCTCACGCGATCCGGCGATGATGATCTACCTCGATCTGCAACAGAGCCGAAAAGAGCATCCTAACGAGAACTGGGCACGCGAGCTGATGGAATTGTTCACGGTCGGCATCGGAAACTATTCTGAAGCCGACATCCGCGAATCGGCCCGCGCGTTCACAGGGTATCGCGTGGACATGACGAACCAGCAGTTCTGGGTCGCGCCCCGCCAGCACGATGATGGAACCAAAACTTTCATGGGAAAAGCGGGCGCGTGGAATGGCGATGACATCATCGATATGCTGATGAAGCAGCCGGCTTGCGCGGAATTTATCGCGCGAAAGCTCTGGCGGTTCTTTGCAGAAGACGATCCTTCGGCGCAAATCGTGGCCGCGGTGGCGGCGCGGGTTCGCTCCCACAATTACGAGATGCGTCCGGTGTTGCGCGAGATGTTTAGCTCGGCGGAATTCTATGCGCCGGGCGCATTGCGGAGTCAGATCAAAAGCCCGGTTCAATATCTGATCCAGACAACAAAGCTGCTCACGACGCAATTGCCGGCAGCGCCGGTGGCGCAGAATGCGATGCGGCAAATGGGCCAGATACTTTTTGCGCCGCCGAATGTGAAGGGCTGGGATGGCGGTAAATCGTGGGTGAGCACCTCCACGCTGCTGTTCCGCTACAACTTTGCGAACTATCTCATCAACGGCGACGCGATGCGCCCGGCGGCCGATCCTCGCAGGCAGAAAGGCGCCGATCTCGGTTTTCGTCGCGGCGCGGTCTTCGCGGAGATACCGCGGCGCGATCCCGTCGATGTGAGCAAGATCATCCCGGCGGAGCTGCGCGAGAAACCTAACGAGTTAGTAGCATCTCTGAGCCGGCGGTTGTTCGGCGCCGCGGCGCCCGAGAAAGAAGGCGAGACTTTCGTGCGGTTTCTCGAGGAACGCCGAGCCGACTCAAACGACCAGATCGTGCGCGAGCTGCTGCATCTGATGATGAGCACACCACAATTCCAACTAGCCTAACGAATCGATATGGAACCAACTCTGCACACTCGCCGGCGATTCCTTCGCACTTCTGCTCTCGGTGCTGCGGCGGCGTGGACGCTGCCGGTTTTCCTGGAGAAAACATTTTTTGCGCTCGATGCGATGGCCGCCGGAGCGGTGACGCAGTCGGTTACTGGCAAAGACGGAACCATTCTGGTGGTATTACAAATGGCGGGCGGCAACGATGGCTTAAACATGGTGGTGCCCTACGCCGACGACATCTACTACCGGTCGCGGCCTAAGCTCGGATTACCGGCGGACAAGATTCTGAAGCTTGATTCCTATGCGGGGTTGAACGGAAGGCTCAGCGGCTTGAAGACGCTCTTCGACGAAGGGCACCTCGCGATTGTGCAAGGCGTCGGTTATCCAAATCCGAACCGCTCACATTTTCGTTCGACGGAGATCTGGCAGACGGCATCGGACGCAGAGCGAGCGGAGAGCGAAGGCTGGCTGGGCAAGTATTTCGACAGCTGTTGCGCCGGAGCCGATCCGACGGTGGGTGTCGCAATCGGCGAACAGATGCCGCAGGCGTTCGTCGCTAAGAATCCGACTGGCGTGACGTTTTCGAAGCCAGAGCAATTCCGTTGGCAGTCATCGGGAAAAGCCGCCGGCGCGATAACCTCCGAAGAAGCTTTCTTTCGGCAGCTCAACGGGATGGATGAAGAAAGTTCGGCGGCGGCGAACGATGGCGGATCAATCGGCGCAATCGCCGGTCGCCCCACGGGAGCTCAAAGCGCGGTCGATTTCCTGCAGCGCACAGCGTTGGATGCGCAGCTCAGCTCGGACAAGATCCTGGCAATTGCGCGCAAGTATAAGTCGCCTGTTCCTTACCCGCCCGGGCCGTTGCCAGCGAGCCTGAGCATGATCGCGCGCATGATTGCGGGTGGATTACCGACGCGCGTTTACTACGCCAGCCAAGGCGGGTTCGATACGCATGCGGGAGAACTGAACGCGCACGATCGGCTGATGGGACAACTAAACGATGCGATTTCGGCATTCGTGGCGGACCTAAAGCAGCAGGGGAACTTTGACCGCGTCGTGCTGATGACCTTCAGTGAATTTGGCCGGCGAGTTGCCGAGAACGCAAATGGCGGGACCGATCACGGAGCTGCCGCGCCCATGTTTGTCTTAGGTGGCGCGGTAAAGCCGGGTTTATTTGGAAAACATCCAAGCCTTTCCGACCTGGATCATGGCGACCTGAAGTTCAACACGGATTTCCGCAGCGTCTACGGCACTGTTTTGGACAACTGGCTGAAGGCGCCGAGTCAGACAGTGCTCGGTGGTAAGTTCCCAGCTTTGCCGCTTATCGCATAACGAGCGCGCAAGCGCTTTTATTCGGCCAGCTGCGGGAACGGAAGGGGAAACCGCGTAGCGCGCGGTGATCAGAGATCAGATATCGGAGA
>DASYVG010000010.1:0-6761 GCA_035937255.1 Chthoniobacterales bacterium
CCACCGTTCCCAGATACGCTTCAATTTTGCGCTTTGCCGACGCCATACCGCAACCAAGCTCGTTCGCTCTTTTTGTCGAGAGGCTCGCTTCTGCAGACGCTCGCGCATAGGGCCGCGCCTCATGTTGCGCGCGGCGGCTACGCCGTTAGCCGCGATCGAGTTTTGGGCCGATCGAAGCGCCTGCGGCATAGTTGCTAGCCCAGTCTGAAACGGGGTTGCTTCTTTCGCAGCCGCGTTTGGCTCCGAGGCGGCTGGTAAATCGGCGGCGCTTGGTAACCGCTCACTCGCAATCGGCAAAGGCAACCGATTACCATCTGCGTCGTGAGAGGCGAACCGAGGCGCAGCATTGTTCGCCTCGCTCGGCGCGAATGAAGAACCAACTTCAAACTGCGCATCGTCGATAAGATCAGACGCTCCGGCAGGGCGCACGTAAACAAATGCCCCGCCAGGAGGTGGTGGTGTCTGCCGGATCTCCCTTGGGCTTGAAAGATATAAGGCTGAAAATAGACCGCCCAAAAAAGCCAGCGCCGCAAGCTCCACCATCCAGCGATTAGCGCGGCTGACGGACGGCGTGCGCATTTCGTTGGCTCGATTAGCCTGAGGATCTTCTGATCGCAGCTCAGCGACCTCATGCGGGGTCGATTCCGACTCGCGGCCTTCGGAGTAGGAAGGTCGAAAATCGAAGGAATTACCCATTAGCAGATATGGAGATTCTAGTAATTACAGCAGAATTCATTCCGCCTCGCCGGGAACAATTTCGGTTTGCGGCGGTTCGGAGCGATCGCTACGCTCCCTAGGCCTTATGAATTTCAAGCAGCTGCATGCGATCTACACGCGGCCGCTTTTCGACCTGATTTCGCAAAGTCGCGACGTGCATTTGCAACACTGGCCGGGTGCAGAAGTGCAGCGCTGCAGCCTTCTCAGCATCAAGACCGGTGGATGCAGCGAGGATTGCGCTTACTGCGCGCAAAGTGCGCATTACCGCACCGGTCTGGAACGCGAGGATCTGCTTCCGGTCGATACCATTCTGACCGAGGCGCGGCGTGCGCGTGCGCAGGGGGCCACTCGTTTTTGCATGGGCGCTGCGTGGCGCGGAGTGCGGGACGGCACGCCCAAGTTCGACCAGGTTCTGGAAACGGTCCGAGAAGTTGGTCACCTCGGTATGGAAGTGTGCGTGACTCTCGGGGAGATCGGTCCAACGGAAGCGCGAAGCTGAAAGCGGCCGGAGTCACGGCTTACAATCACAACATCGACACCTCTCCAGAATTCTATCCTGAAATCGTGACCACGCATTCTTTCGCCGACCGCCTGAATACGATCGCCGCCGTGCAGGAGAGCGGCATGTCAGTTTGCTCCGGAGGCATTATCGGCATGGGAGAAACGATCGAGGACCGATTGCGTATGTTGGAGGTCTTGAGCAACTTCGCGCCGCAGCCGGAAAGCGTGCCGATCAACTGTCTCATGGCGATGCCCGGCACGCCTCTCGCGGAGCAGCCGCCCGTAGATATTTTCGAATTGGTCAAACTGATCGCCGTGGCGCGGGTCGCGATTCCGAAAGCGAGGGTGCGCCTCGCGGCCGGCCGCACTCGTATTACGCGCGAAGGTCAGGCGCTCTGCTTTTTCGCCGGCGCAAACTCCATTTTTTACGGCGACAAACTTCTCACCGCCGAAAACCCTGCCGCAGATCGCGATGTCGCTCTCCTCAAAGACCTCGGCCTTCATCTGGACCATCCGGTGAATTGAGGCAGCCTAACGGGAGGCATTCATCGTGCCCTCAGCCGTCTCGCATTCGCATGGCGGTCGCGTTACATACCAGCCGCCGGCGCGCCCGGATGAAACCGTCGCGCACGTAAAGATTGTGCAAAAAACGGGCCGCCGGACTTTGGATGAGTCTGCCATCACAGCGCTCAGGCAGTGGCGTCTTCGACCGGGATCGATCGCCGAGTTGGTCGGCCGATTACCTTCGAAATGACCGCCACCCGCTGGGGCGTGAGTTTCAGATAAATCGATCAGCCTGCGCCCAGACTAAGGCACGCTTCACTGATGCGAGCCGTCCTTTCGACGAAATTCCGGGAGCGTGATGGGTTTCTGCGGGCCCATCGGTGCGTTCCTTTCCTGATCGTGGAGCAGCCGGAGAATCTCGGCGAGAAGAAGCTCGTTTTTCAAATTTAGCTGGTAATCCAAATCCGCGCGGAGACGGTCTTTATGTACCTGGCGATTCTGCGACATCATGATGATCGGAGCCTGTAAGCCGGTGATGATGCCGAGCACGAGGTTGAGGAGCACGAACGGATAAGGATCGAACGAGCCCCTGCTCAGCATCCAACTGTTCAACATAATCCAGGAGAGCAGGAGCAGTCCGCACAGCCCGATGAACTTCCAGCTGCCGCCGAAGTTCGCGATCACATCGGCGGCCCGATCCGCGGCCGTTGTGCGCGCCGCTTCTTCGGCGTTTGCATTCCGCGAAACGCGATGCCGGAGCAGATTGTCGGTGCGTCGCAGGCGTCGCGCCATGGCCGCAAGCATGCCGAGCATGACGTTGGTGTTGCTGGTGATGAAGTCTAGAAAGTCAGCGCGCGTGAGTACAGCGAGGCGCACATCTTCATCAATGGTCGCGTCGGCGGAGCGTTCGTGGCCATCGATCAGCGCCATCTCGCCGAAAAAATTGCCTTCGCCGAGATCAGCCAGCGTTACTTCACGCCCGTCCGCGTCGGTGACGCTGATGTGAACCCGTCCGCGCTCGATCAGATACATTGCGTCCCCGGAATCGCCCGCGTGAAAGACGCGCGCCGGCCCCTTGAATTCATGCGAGACCAGCAAGGTGCAAAGCTTCTCCATCGCGGCCGTGTCCAGTCCGCTAAAGAGCGGAACCTTGCGCAGCTGTTCGAGCTGGATCGGTCCGCACGCCCCCGTATCGGCGTTCGAAGAAACGGGAATCGCGAGATGTGGTGCGACCGCCATGCGCCTATTATGGCAAATTCGGCCGGAAAACCCAAGCGTTACTATTGAGGCGCTCTCCGGTGCCTAACGCCTAACGAATTCCTCGGTTCGGTTTAGAGCTGCGCAACCAAATCGCGGACGACGCCCGGGCCTCCATAGACCAGCCCGGTGTAGATTTGAATTAGTTGCGCGCCAGCGCTCAACATCTCGCGCGCGTCCGACGCACCCATGATGCCTCCGACGCCGATGATTGGAAGAGCTGTGCGGGAACGCAGATAGCGGACGATGCCGGTCGCTTTCAGGCGCAGCGGTGCGCCGCTCAAACCCCCTGGGTGGTCGGAAGCGGAAGCGATGGCGGTATGGTCGAGCGTGGTATTCGTGGCGATGATGCCCGCAATGCCGTTGCCTTCGCAGGCGCGGAGAATCTGGTCCAGATCCTCGTGCGACAGATCAGGCGCGATCTTCAGCAGAACAGGTTTCGGAGCCGCAATGTTTTCTTCCGCCACCGCGCGTAGCAGACTCACCAGCGCCTCCTCGGTTTGGAGCGAACGGAGCCCCGGCGTATTTGGGGAGCTGACGTTCAGGACAAAATAATCCGCGAAATCGCGCAGCCTCCGAAACGAATAAATGTAATCCGCGTTTGCCTCCTCCAGCGGTGTCGCTTTCGATTTTCCGATGTTGATGCCGATGGGGACGCCCGGCCAGCGGCCGCTCTCGCGCAGTTTTCGCAAGCGGGTCGCGATGGCGTTGGCTCCGTCGTTATTGAAACCGAGCCGGTTGATCAAGGCGCGCTCTTTCGAGTAACGGAAGATCCGCGGCTTCGGATTCCCCGGCTGCGGCCTGGCCGTAACGGTGCCGATCTCCACGAATCCAAACCCGAGTGCCTCCCAGGCCGGAAGTGCAACTCCGTTTTTGTCGAAGCCCGCCGCGAGCCCGATTGGATTTCGAAAGGTGAGGCCGAACAGCGACGGCGGCGTGCCGCGAAAGTCAGAGGTGTGCAGGAGTCGGAGCGCGGCTGGGAAATGCGAAACCGTTCGCAAAGATGTCAGCGCGAAACGATGCGCGGTTTCGGGATCGAGCGAAAAGAGAAGCGGACGAACGATCTGCTCGTAGGGACCGCTCATTTGCCAATGCAGAACTGCCGGAAAACGGAATCCAGAATCTCGTCGTCTCCCTTGCGGCCGACCATTTCGGTGAGAGCGTCGAGCGCCAGGCGCAAATCCAGCGCGCTGTATTCGCCGGAGAGATTCTCCGCCATCGTCGCGCTCGCTCGGTCGCATGCATTCAAAGCACGCCGTAAACAATCCCGGTGTCGTGCATTGATGGCGAGATGGCTTTCAGGACGGAGATGTTGCTCTCCTACGCGGCGCAGAATTGCGTCTTCCAACTCCGGCAGACCCGCGCCCGTTAGACATGAAATGCGCAGTGCTGGGTCGCAGCTCCAGTCCGCGTTCTCGGGCAAATCGCACTTGTTCAAGATCGGGAGAGAAGCGAGATCGCTGTCCGCAATGCCGGCGCCGGCGGGCTTCGGCGCGCTCGCGTCGAATACACGCAATACGAGGTCAGCGGTCGCGAGCGCTTGCTCCGTGCGCTTTATTCCGGCGTTCTCCAATTGATCATCGGAGTCGCGGAGACCAGCGGTGTCGAGTAGACGCACCGGCACTCCGCGCAAGTTGATCATCTCCTCGATTGTATCGCGCGTCGTGCCATGAGTCGCGCTGACGATAACGCGTTCGTATCCCAAAAACCGATTGAGAAGGCTTGATTTGCCGGCGTTCGTGGGACCGGCGACGACGACGCGCAGGCCTTCTCGCAGGATCCGGCCGTGGTCCGCGGTCGCAAGCAGCGCCGCGATCTGTTCGCGGATCGCGGCCAGCCGCGCGCGGAGCTTGGTGTCGGCGTCTGGCGCGATATCTTCCTCGGGAAAATCGATGGCCGCATCGACGTGCGCGATCAATCGAACAAGCTCCTCCCGCAGTGCTTTCGCTTCGTCCCCGAGCCGGCCCTGCAGTTGCTCGGTCGCGGCCCGTAGCGCCAGATCGGTCCGCGCGCGGATCAAGTCCATGACCGCTTCCGCCTGAGTCAAATCCATCTTGTCGTTGAGAAACGCGCGTTCCGTGAATTCCCCAGCGCGAGCGGCGCGCGCGCCTGCCGACAGGCAGACTCCGAGCACGCGCGCCGCGATTAGAATTCCGCCGTGACAGCTGATCTCGACCAGATCCTCGCCGGTGTAACTCGCAGGCGCTCGATGCACCGAGAGCAACACCTCATCGATTACGCGCTCGTCCTGCACAATCCTCCCCAGGTGCTGGCGGTGCGAGGCCAGGGAGGACGGAGACTCGCTTCCGCGAAAGATTCTATCGGCGATCTCGACCGCTTCCGGACCGGAAACGCGAATCAATGCAATCGCGCCTTCGCCGATGGGACTGGAAATGGCTGCGATCGTCTCGCCATTCATGACTTCCGCAGTCACGTGGCAGCGCGATCGATCACTTCCCGCAAGGCCGCGAGACATTTCCGATTCTGTTCCATCGTCCCGACCGAGATGCGCACCCACTCGGGCAAATGATAACCTTTCAAGGCGCGGACGATAATTTTTCTGGCGAGCAAGGCGCGAAAAACGGGCGCGCTGTCGCCAACTCGCACGAGCACGAAATTTCCTGCGCTCGGCACGAACGGCAGATCCATTTCCGAAAACCCGTTCTGCAGAAATGTGCGACCTTGGTCCGTGATGCGTTTCGTCTTCTCCTGATGCGATTTGTCACCGAGAGCAGCTAAGGCGGCTGTCTGCGCGATCCCGCTGACGTTAAAAGGCTGGCGCGTTTTCTGCAGAACCTGGATCAAATCCGGGGGAGCGATTCCGTAGCCGATGCGCAGGTTCGCGAGGCCATGGATCTTGGAGAATGTGCGGAGGACGATCACATTGCGGCCCGTGTGCACATACTTCAGAACATCGGGAGGACCGTCCACAAACTCGAAGTAGGCCTCATCGAAAACGACCGTGATCCGTTCCGGCAATGCGCGCATAAACGAATCGATCTCCGTCTGATCAAGCAGCGTGCCGGTCGGGTTATTTGGATTCGCAATAAACACAAGCCGGGTTCGCGGCGTGATTGCCGCGTTCATGGCATCGAGATGATGGCGCAGATCAGGGCTGGGGACCTCGATCGTCCGAGCTCCAAAACCCGCCGCCACTAGCTTGTAAGCGATAAAGGCGTGCTCCGAAGTGATGACATCGTCGCCGGCTTGCAGAAAGGCGTGCCCCAGAAATTCGATGATTTCGTTCGAACCGCTCCCAAGGATGGTGTTCGCGCGTGCGACCCCGAGTTTGGCGGCGAGCGCTTCGCGCAAATAAAAGCCGCCGCCGTCTGGATAGAGGTGCGCCTGGTCTAGGGCCGCCCGCATCGCCGCAAGGGCATCTGGTGAGGGACCGAGCGGATTCTCATTGGAGGCAAGCTTGATGATCGACCCGGCATCTGCTCCCAGCTCGCGCGCCGTTTCTTCGATCGGTTTGCCCGGTTCGTAGACAACCTGATCGCGCAGTTGTGGATTTGCCAGCTCCCAGACCGAACTCATCGATCGGGAGTTTAAACAGGATTCCGGCGAAGAACAGGCTGCGTCACAGACGGTTCGTCAGAACAAAAAGCTGTTCACCGTTACCGTTCCGACAGAACTTTTCTGCGTATGCAAAGTCTACACTTCCTCGCTGAGACGAACGTTCTCGGTCTCGCGCTCAATCCGTGGAAAATCGTTGGCTTGAGCGGCAGCCTGATCTTCGGCGTGCGCTTCATCATTCAATGGATTGCCTCGGAGCGGGCGAA
>DASYVG010000011.1:0-6387 GCA_035937255.1 Chthoniobacterales bacterium
AATGGCCAAGAGAAATCGCGTCGTCGTCACCGGCATAGGCATTCTCGCTCCGAATGGAATCGGGCTAGAGGCGTTCTGGAAGTCGTTGCTAGCGGGGCAGAGTGGAATCGGGCCAATCACGCTTTTCGATGCGAGTGACCTTACTAGCCGCATCGCCGGCGAAGTAAAAAATTTCAACCCGCTCGATTTTATCGAGCCAGAACTCAAACCAAAGCGGATGGCTCGCCATACGCAATTGGCCTACGCCGCCGCGATGATGGCCCTACGCGACGCAGGGTTGGAGATCAGTGAATCAGATTTGCCAAGCCCGACGCCGGTCGTAGTCGGTGTTAGCACGAGCGCGATGGACATTATTGAAAATTCGATCCGTAATTTCCAGCTTCGTGGATCAGGCGGAATGTCCCCTACCGCAGTTGTCGCGTTGACACCTCAGGCGCCGGCAAATGCTATTGCTGATCGCATCGGAACACACGCCCATGCGGCGACTATCTCCTCTGCCTGTCCGTCCGGTCTAGACGCAGTAGCCGCAGCGGCGGATATGATTCGATCGGGCGAAGCGGAGATCGCAATTGCGGGTGGTGCTGATGCTCCGATCACGAAACATACCTTTGTCGCGTTCACCGTCACAGGCCTGAGCTCCTGCCGAAATGGCGACCCCGAGAGAGCAAGCCGACCGTTCGACCTCGACCGCGATTCAGGTGTGATTTCGGAAGGCGCTGGAATGTTCATACTCGAAAACCTTGAGCGGGCGGAGGCCCGTGGTGCGCGTATTTATCTCGAGATCTGCGGTTACGCGAGGCAAAGAGATCACGGGCCCGATGCTCCTGCCTCAGGCCTCGTGGATACGATGAAACTCGCGTTAGCGAACGCCTCGCAAACTACGGGCGAGGTCGACTACATTTCGGCCTACGGGCCGGGACACCCCATCTTGGACGCAGCCGAAGTTCACTACATCAAAGAGGTTTTCGGCAATCGAGCGTACTCGATTCCAATCAGCTCGATTAAAGGGGTGACAGGAAACCCACTGGCAGCTGGCGGGCCCATGCAGATGGCTGCGTGTGCATTGAGCTTCCGCGACCAGATGATTGCGCCGACGGCAAACTACGAACTCGCAGACCCAAGTTGCGACCTGGACTTTGTGCCTCACCATCCCCGAAAAGCGAAACTCGATTGCATTTTGATGAACGTCCGCGGCATAGGGGGGAGCACCAGCTCGCTCGTAGTTGAGCGAGCGCGTCACTCTTGATAAACGTTTCGGCAGGTGCGACCCACCTTAGTTGTCCATCTGGTGCTCGGCTCGATCGCTTTCGGTCAATCGACACGATCATGCGCCCATTCGGTGAATTGGCCGACACGCTTTCAATCATAGTTCTTTAATGACGATGACTGGCAATCCTCTTGCTGACGCTGGTCGGTGTAACTCATCTCATCGCTTTGTCTCTGAAAAACAACTAATGCCGCCTCCGATGTATTGTGAATACCTCGACCGCCAGTGCGATTTGGACATAATGGAAAGTCCTCGACGAGCCGACGCGCGGATTCTTCGACATCTGCCGCGTCTCGTGGGCGCTAGTAGTGGTCTGGTCGTCGAGCGTCTGTCATAATGAGTTCCGAAAGCCTACCATTATGGCTGGCGCTCTTCATGCAGGTAGGGCTGGGGTTCGCGGTTTTCAGGGCAAACTCTAAAAATTACGCGAATCAGAGCTTCTTGCTCGTTTCGTTGATCATCTCCACGTGGCTCCTCGCGTTGCACTTCGCTTATAACGCGATTGAAACCCGCGCAGCTGAGATCTGGATTCGGCACGCCTCTGCCAGCGGACTTCTCATTGTAAGCGGATTTAACCTTTTGAGACTTGCTATCCTATGTCGGGAGAGAGGATGGCGCGAGATTGGAAGGCGCTCAGCGATCCTAGCGATTCCGAGTTTGGCCGTGATCGCGATCTGTTATACCCCTTTGTTTTTACATCACGCCGAACTCCGAACTGGACAGATTCCACGCGCCATCTACGGACCGGCGTTTCCCTTTTACGTTGGCTTCGTCGCGATCGCGGTAGCTTGGGTAGTCGGTTTGTATTTGCGGGATTTACGCAAGGGCAGCGGAGTGCAGAAGGTTGAATTACAATTCGTCATCGCTGGTAGTGCGACATTGTTCGCACTAATTGCTTTTACGCCATTTGTAGAGCGTACAATCGCTGTGCGAGCCGCACCATTCAGGGTTGTCGTCTTCAGTCTCATCATCGCTTATGGCATCTCAACCCGGAAGATCATGGATGTGGGATTTTTCTTCCGCCGGGTCACCTCGTACGCGGTTCTCACTGCGTACCTGCTCGCGCTCTATGGCGTCATCTGGTGGCTCGTCTGGACGGTGCTTGGCCCCATTGTTGATCCTATTGGACGGCGATCGATCGCTCATGTGGTCGCAGCACTTACGGTCGCGTTTGCGATGGCTCCCGCTCGTGGTGTCTCACAATCTTTCGCCAATCGTCTTTTCGTCGGCACGCAGGGATTGGATTTTCGGGCCACGATGAGCCAGGCAGCGGCGATTCTAAAATCTGTCACGACTCTGCCCGACCTGCTCTCGCGTTTTGCCGAGACCATTAGCCATGCAATCGGGACGGACCGCGTTTTGATCTTGCTGAACGATAAACGCGAATTTGCGCAACGTTTTCCGCCTCGAAAAGGAGATGGCGCACAGCCGTGCCTCGACCTGCCGAAAGAGAATCCGATCACGCGCTACCTCATTGTAAATCCTGAGCCGCTTGTGCTCGACGAGTTGCACCGCGTTCGAGCGACACGTGAACTCGACCAGGTCATGTCGCAGATGCATTCGCTCAATATCGCCGTTGCGATGGGAATTTTTTCGCGGGAGCATCTCGCGGGGGTGATGTTACTCGGTCCGCGGTTATCCGGCCGGATTTACGGGAGCGTGGAGCAAAACGCGCTCCAGGTGCTCTGCGGGCAACTCGCGGTCGCGATCGACAACGCCCAGCTGTTTACGGAGGTGCAAAACGCCAGGATTTACAACGAAATCCTGCTTCAGAACCTGACGACAGGCGTCATCGCCGCTGGGGATGACGACCGAATTACGGTCTTTAACAAAGAGGCCGGTGAGATCACAGGACTGAACCTGAAGAAAGTAATCGATCATCCACTGAACGAACTACCGGAGTCTATCGCGGATGTATTGCGCGAAACGTTGCGGACCGGTAATCGCCAGGAAAATAGCGAGCTGGTATTACGTAATGATGATCGTACCCGTGTGGTCCGCGCTAGCAGCTCAATCTTCCGCGGCGAAAGTGGACAGTTGCTCGGCGCGCTAATGGTGTTGACCGATATCACCGCCTTAAAGCGACTCGAACTGCAGATTCGCCGGAGTGATCGGCTCGCCAGCCTTGGGACCTTGTCTGCGGGCATGGCGCACGAAATCAAAAACCCGCTCGTTTCGATCAAGACGTTCGCACAATTGCTCCCGGAGCGTTACCATGACTCCGATTTTCGCGACACCTTTTCCAATCTGATTGGCCACGAGATCGATCGGATTGATTCGCTCGTGAATCAGCTGCTGCGATTTGCGCGCCCCGCCAAGCCTCTGCTGAAGCCAATGCACGTGCACGACGTTCTGGAAAAGTCGCTCACGCTGCTGGGTCACCGGCTTTACCAAAAGGAAATCAAATTAGCTCGTTCCTGGCATGCCGAAGTGGATACAATCCGGGCCGATGCTGATCAACTCGAACAGGTTTTCCTTAACTTCTTCATTAACGCGATGGAGGCGATGAAACCGGGCGGCGAACTCACGGTGGCGACAGAAATCCAGGAGGCGAAGGATTGGGCCTCAGTCGTAGATGGCGCCAATAGTGAGATACACGAAATCCTGCGGATCTCGATTCGAGATAACGGCGAAGGCATCCGGAGCGAAGACATTGCGCACGTCTTCGATCCGTTTTTCACGACCAAAGATTACGGCACCGGTCTCGGTCTCTCGGTCGTGCACGGCATTGTCCAGGAACATGGCGGGCAGATCGAGGTGGAGAGCGAACCACAGAAGGGCACCGCCTTCCACATCCTCCTGCCACTGGAGCGTTTCCATGAGGAGGTCGCCGCCGCATGACCCCTCCCCCGCTCTGCCTCCTGTACGCACAGGATGCTGATCTCGTCCGCCGCGTAAAAGCGTTTCTACGCGCGATCGCGCCGGTGCGTCACGTGCCCGAGGCCGACCGCCTCGATGCCGTCCTTCAACAGACCGGTCCCGCGATTTTGCTGATGGATCTGCGCGGAAAGGACGCCTGGGATCTGCTCGAACAGGTTCAGAAAGGCTGGCCTGAAGTGCTGATCATCGCGCTCGGAACGCCCCGCTCGGAACCGCTGCGCGAGGCGGAGCAATGCGACATCTATGCAGCGGAAGATTTGCAGCTCGACCGGCACCGGTTTCAGGCCCTCGTCTCCCGCGCGTTCGATCATCTGCGCGTCGTGCAAGAGAATCGGGAGCTCCGCGAGCAGTCTGCGCTCGTGCCGCTGCCCGAGCCACCGCGGCGCGTCGATCTCGCTTCCGAACGCTATTCGTCGTCCATGCCGATGCTCCGTTTCCCGCGCGTCTTCCGCCGGTTCGATAACGTCGAGGCGCTTCTTTCGAGCGTCGTCGAGGGGGTCGCGGACGCCGCCACCGTGACGCGCGTCGGAATTTTCTCACGCGTTCGGCAAAGCGATCGCTACCGGCTCCGCGCCGGCCTGCGCTGTCTGCCGGAAACTTACGAAGTGGAATACGGCGAACGCGATCCGCTCGTTCGCTGGTTCGAGCTGCACGCGCATCTGATTTGTCGCAGCAATCTTCCGCAAGCCAGCGACCAAACGCAGCGCGCCTTGATGCGCCGCGCGCTCGACACCTTTGGCGCGGAGGTGATCGTGCCGTTGCACGCGCGCGGCCGGATCATCGGTTGGTTATTTTTTGGGCATCGGGTGACCGGTCAGCGTTTCGAATACAGCGACCTCGAAGGTCTCATGATCCTGGCGGAACACGTCTCGACCGTGCTCGAGAATGCGCTCCTCTACGAAGAGGTCACGCTTCAGAAGACGCTCGCCGAAACGCTCTTGAAATCGATTCCACCGGGCATCATCGCGACCGACGAAGAAGCGATTGTCCGCTGGTTCAATCCTACCGCCGAACAGATGCTTGGCATCGCCTCGGCTGAAGTTTTGAACCGTCCGGTTGAAGCTGCCGGCAGCCGGCTCGCAGGGCTCCTGCGCGAGACGCTCGAAGCCAAAGAGAATCTGCCGGCTCAACGGTGGATTGATGGAAACACGCGCCGGTCGCTCTCGGTTCAGACGCGCCGGCTGCTCGACCAGCGGACGCCGCTCGGCGCCGTGGCGGTCGTGCACGATCTAACCGGCGAAGAGGACCTGCGACAGAAACAGGACCTGCTCGATCGCGCTGCATTCTGGACCGATTTGGCGGCGAGCATGTCACATGAGATTCGGAATCCACTCGTCGCGATCAAGACGTTCGCGCAACTTCTGCCGGAGCGCTTCGACGATGCCGAATTCCGCAAGGATTTTAACGTGATCGTCGTGCAGGAAATTGATCGGCTCGACAAAATCATCACGCAAATTAACAACTTCGCGCACCCGCCTGAACTCGTGCTGAAGCCGATTGACGTTCGCGATTCGCTGAAAAAAGCGATTGAGATGGCGCGTGAGAAGGTCGCGAAAAAGGGGACGCCGGTAGAAGCGAATCTGCCTAATGATCTCCCCAAAATCCTCGGCGACGAAGTGGCGCTCGCCGAAGCATTCGCGCACCTGGTCGCGAACGCGGCCGAAGCCACTTCTGATCAAAGCAAGCCGCGGATCACTCTGGCCGCGAGACCGCTCCGCCAGGGAAAGGAAACCAGCGGTGTCGTCGTGACGGTGCAGGACAATGGCAAGGGGATCGCTCCCAACCTGCGAGAGAAAATTTTTTCGCCTTTTTGCACGACGAAGCCGCGCGGCATGGGCTTGGGCTTGCCGATCGTGAAACGCACAGTATTTGACCACAACGGCCGCGTCGATGTTGATTCGAACACGCACGGCACATCCGTTAGCGTGATGCTGCCCGCGAGTCCGAACGGACACTGAGAGATTCGTGGATGACGAACGCCGCCGCGCGTTCTACGATACCTCCGCTTCGCACGAACTTACCAGATATGATCGTCACCACCGCACAGCTCTACAAAGTCGCCTACGGAAAATTCGCGGTCGGCGCCTACAACATTAACAACATGGAGCAGCTGCTCGGCTTATTCGGCGGGAACGTGCAAAGCCGGGCGCCCTTCATCATTCAATTGTCAAAAGGCGCGCGCAAATATGCCGATAAGCGGATGCTGGAAGCGATGATCCGCACCGCTGAGCAAATCTTTC
>DASYVG010000012.1:0-1778 GCA_035937255.1 Chthoniobacterales bacterium
CACGTAAATCCAAGTGCGACGGCTCGGTGATCGGGCTGGCTGAGGTTCAGTCCCGTCCCCTTCCGTTCGCTTAATTCCTTCAGGTGTTAGCTCAAACGCCCATGCTAAAATCAGCGCCACCGGGAAACCCAGAATAACAAGTAAGACTACCGCGCTGGTTATTGCATCGGAGAGATGCAGCGCCGGAACCACTGTGGCTGCGATCTGCATGACGAGCCATCCGACAATCGCGTAAGCAACCGCGACTTTGTAAACATTGCGCCGCTTCAGCTCGGCCAGAAAGTTGCGCGGATTCACAATGAGCTACTTTGTGTCGCGCGGAATTACTTTCTCCGCCAACGCTTGGAAACGCGGCTCGCCGCGCAGTGGGTCGAGGAACGGGTCGACTCTGATGCGCCCAATCTCGCTCCCGGCGCGATCTTCATAACTTTTTTCGAGCCAGCGGAGCGCCTCCTCTTTGTCGCCGAGTCCAAGATAAACCAGGGCAAAACTATACGCTGGGGCATATCGCTGTTTGTATAGCTCCTTCAATTGCTCCAGTATTTTCAATGCCTCGGTCTTATTACCAGAGGAGGCATAAGCGTGGCCAAGCAGCCCGAGCATCTTAGGCTCGTCGTTTAACGCCCGCGCTTTCTGGTACTCTCCAATCGCTGCGCCAAGAGCACCTTTTTGCTCAAAAGCGAGACCCAGATTTCGATGTGCATAGTAAAAATTAGGATCTATTTCCAAGGTTTTACGCGCTTGCTCGATTGCTTCATCAGCGCGGCGGGCGAGACGGTAAGCGTTGCCCAAATCCGTGTTGATGACGAGTGAGAGTGGATCAAGTTCGAGCGCCCTCTTCTCCTCGGTGATCGCATCATCGAAACGCCCTAACACAACAAGAAGATGATCGCCATACCACTGGTGCGCAGTTGCGTAGTTTGGATTCAGCTCAATCGCCCGCTCAAATTCGACAGTCGCTCGAGGGAAGTCCATGTCATAGTAACAAAGTGCCGTAGCTAGTGAGGTGTGCGCCTCGGCGAGGGCGTCGTCGAGCTCGAGAGCTTTTTTCGCCGCCTCCTCAGCCTTCGGATAAAAGTCTCGGGGGATGCCTCCCGCTAAATTAGGCAGTAAGACGTAAGCGTCGGCGAGGCCCGCATAGGCGAGCGCGTATTTCGGATCCGTGGCGATGGCTTGCTGAAAGTAATCGGCCGACTTCTTCAGATCATTGCCAGTTCGTTTGTTCCAGAAAAAACGTCCCTTCAGATACAGCTGGTAAGCCGCCGTATTGTCGGTTGGGCGCGCAGCGATGGCGCGCTCTTCAGAGCCGGTAAGCTTCGCCTGAAGCTTTTCGGCAACTGCTTTAGCGATCTCGCTCTCAACGGCGAAAACGTCCGTCAGTTTGCGGTCGTAAGTGTCCGCCCAAAGGTGCGCGGCGGTTGTCGCGTTGATTAGCTGCACGTTTACGCGCACTTGGTTGGCCGCACGCTGCACCGTGCCCTCTAGAATATGCGCCACTCCAAGCTGTTTGGCGATCTGCGGCAAATCGCCCGGCGCGCTGGTGAACCGCTGCGTCGAAGTGCGTGAAATCACCTTTAAGTCGGCGACCTTTGCCAGGCGCGTCAGGATCTCGTCTTGGACACCCTCGGCGAAGTAGGCGTTGTCGGGATCGCGGCTCAGATTTTCGAACGGCAGCACCGCGATGGACTTGGCGCTGGCGGTAGGCCGAGACTCGTTAGGCTTCGAGGCCGTGCGCGATTGCGCGGCCGCGGCGAGCAACGCGGCTTCACGGCGCGGTG
>DASYVG010000013.1:0-5143 GCA_035937255.1 Chthoniobacterales bacterium
CATCGCCGGCTTATTCCTGCTCGGCGTGCTGATCTGGTCTTTGGTGGAGTATCTCGTCCACCGCCACGTCTTCCATTACGAGCCGAAAACGAAGCTGGGACAGCAGCTGCATTTCATGGTGCACGGCGTGCATCATGATTATCCGAACGACGCGACCCGGCTTGTGCTGCCGCCGAGCGTGAGCATTCCGCTCGCCATTGTCTTTTACGCTCTTTTCGCCCTCGCCTTGGGCCGCAACGCGCCGCCTGCTTTTGCTGGCTTCGGCTGCGGCTACCTTTTTTATGACATGGTGCATTACGCCACCCATCACTTCGCGATGCGCCAGGGCGTGTGGCTGTGGCTAAAGCAGTATCACATGCGTCATCACTACAAGGACGAACACGTCGGATTCGGGGTCAGTTCCCCCTTCTGGGATTACGTTTTTGGGAGCCGCGAAAAGCGCGCATCCACTCCGCCGTCGATCGCGTATGACAACGGTGATGCAGTTTAGCCTTGCGCTTCGCACTCCGCGGGAACGTACTGGTTGGATGAATCGGCTCCGACGACTCCTCATTGTCGCGCTTTTGTTCACTGCTGCGAGTAGCGCGCTCGCGCAGAAATCGCACGACTGGCTGACGTCCTACAATGGTCTCCTGCGAAAATATGTCACCTCTACTGGCGTCAAATATTCCGAGTGGAAAGGGAACGCCGCGGACGTGCAAGCGTTGCAAACGATCGTGGACGCGATTGCGCAAGAAAATGTCGCGTCGCTCGGAAAACAGGAGCAGCTCGCGTTCTACATGAACGCTTATAACGCCTGGATTCTGCACGAGGCGCTCGGCAAATATCCCACCCGCAGCGTGAAGGACACACTCTTCACCTTCTTCACCGGTAAGCGCATCAAAGTAACCGGCGAAGAGATGAGCTTCAAGCACCTCGAGAATGATGTTATCCGCGCGAAGTTCGGGGAACCTCGCGTGCACTTCGCGTTGAACTGCGCGAGCCGCAGTTGCCCGCCGCTTAATCAGGAAGCGTTCCGCGCTGACAGCCTCGACGCGCAGTTCGAGAAGCTCGCCAAAGCGTTCGTGAACTCGGAAAAAGGTGTCGTCTTCTCCGCGGATAAAAAGACCGCCGAGCTGTCGCAGATTTTCGACTGGTACAAAGACGATTTCAAGGAAGGCGGGCCACTCGCGTTTATCAACAAACGCCGCTCCATGCCTGTCCCGTCCGACGCAAAAATCTCCTATCAAAAATACGACTGGTCGCTGAACGAAGCGAAGTAGCGCGATGCCTATGGTCGCGTTGATCGAGAAAACTCCATCGAACGCGTCGTCCCGCTGGCGCACGCGCTGGAACGCATTCCGGCGCCCAATCGTCGCGGAAAAGGCGCGGGTGCTGCAGGAGCGCTGGGACTCTTTGCCGGCCGCACTTCGGACGCGCAATCAAATCTCCGGCCGGCACCTGACGCATTGTGGCTTCACGCTCGGTGCGAGCTACTGCTCGTTTCATTGCACGCATTGCTATCTGCCGAAAAATGCGAATGCGATCCCGATCCCATCGCTGGCGCAGGTCAAAGAGCAGATCGACGCCAACCGACATTTCCAGGGACCGGGCGGCGGTTTGCAGATCACGGGTGGCGACGTGGCGGACGCGTACTGGAAATCAGGGCGTGCCGACGAATTGATCGAGATCGTCCGTTACGCCTACTCTGTCGGTTCCATTCCGATGCTCATGACGCACGGCCAGACTCTCATCGAGCATCCGGAATTTCTCGAGCGCCTGGTGCGCGAGGGCGGCCTGCGGCAAATCTCGGTGCATGTGGACATGACGCAGGCCGGCCGCCACGGCTATCCGATCGGACGGGTCAAATGCGAAGCCGACCTGCACCCGGTGCGTCAGGCTTTCACGAATCTCGCGCTGCGCATTCGAGAGAAGACGGGCGCAACGCTGGAGTACGCGCTCAGTTTCACGGTCACGCGGCGTAACATCGACGACGTGCCGGAAGTGATCCACTGGTATCTGGCCGATCCGCAGCGCACCTACATCTGGCGGATGCTCAGCTTTCAACCCGAAGCCGATACAGGCCGCACCATTTTCTCGCAGCGTCCAATCACTTCCGCGGATGTGTGGGCGAAAATATGCGAGGGCGTCGGCCGCCCGTTGCGAAGGGACACTTCCATTTTCGGGCACCCGGATTGCAATAGCTGGGTCCCTCTGTTGATCGCGCGGCCCTCCGGAAAATTTTTCCCGCTTCTGCCGGACGACGAGAAGTTCCAGGAAATTTTCAGCGATGGTCTTCGCATCGCGGGCGGTCTCTCGCTTGTGAATGACGATGCCGGCACCCCACCTTACCGCCTGGCCGGCGTGCTCTTTCATCATCCGGTGCTCGCGGTGCGTTTAGCGGCGCAATTACTCCGCCACTTTCTTCAGCGGGAAGCTCCGCGCGAGATATTGCCGGCGCTGCTGCGCGGGCAGGTGCACACGCTCGGGCTCGGGATCCACAACTTCATGGATGCAAGCCAGGTAGCGAAGGCGGACCGTGATCCGGTGATCAAGGCGCGGCTCGATTCCTGTGTGTTCAAGGGCGCGGTCAAACGCGACGGCGAATGGGTCGCTGTGCCGATGTGCTCGATGAATCAGCAAACCTGGTCGGAAGTGTACGACGGGCGTTTGCAGGATCCCGAGCTGCTCCAGCAGGCGCAGGTGCCAGCTTTTTCCGAACCGGCGAAGATTGCGGCGCCGGAAGCCGTGCTGCCGTAGCTATAATAGCTCGCGCACGCAGTTGAGCGCTCGCAGGTAGACGCGATGCGGCCCGCCCCGCATCAGTTCCTCGTTCACCAGCGCAACTGGATCGTCCGAGCCGGCGGGCATGAGCTCATCCAGCCGGTTTCCGCCGTCAGCCGCGCTCCAGACATGCAGCAAATCCTCCGCGGGTTCATGTGTGACGCGGAACTCGAGCTTTCCACAATGCAGCGCGCAACGGCTGATGGGTTGACCATTGACCTCCTTCAGCGCGGCCGCGATCCGATTGCCCGCAGCATCAACGAACGTGAGCGAAAGTTTGCCAGATTGTCGCAGCTCCCGCCATTGCAACTGCGCGGCCAGCCAGCCCACCAGTAGCACCGCCGTCGAGCGAAAACCGGGGTGGAAGTCGATTTCGACTCGTTCAATTTTCTCGAAGTACTCGTGTGTGCACGGATGATCAAAAAATTGTGCGATCGCGAGCCGAAACTGCACTAGGCGCGTCCAGTTCAGATCGCAGAGGACAACTCGTTGTTTCGCATCGGCCTGCACCGTTTCCACGCGCTCCATTTGCGCAGTGAAATCGGACCAGGCGTGACTGTCGTAGATCAAGCGATCAACCCAGGCCCAAAGTTGGGGGTCCATCGGATCATGGAATTCACCCTGCCACCAAAGGTAAAAAGGGAGGTCGGAATCGAGCTGCGAGAAAACGATGCTAGGGAGCAACGCCGCGGCCCCGGCTTTGAGTTGAAACGAAAGTTGCTCAGAGCAAATCTGCTTGCTGCCCGCGCGGCTGATGCGGCAATGCGCGCTGATCCATGCCTCCACTGAGGCGTTCTCGGCCGTGCAATCCGCCTCCACCACGATTGCTCGGCAGGCGTGGTTCTGGGTGATCTTCGAGATCAGCTCGGTGTTCTTGGCGAGCGATCCGGGTGTTTCGCTGTAAACCGCCAGATTAATCAACGAGGCGCGGGTCATCGCGCCGCCGTTAGCATCCCAAAGCTTTTTTAATTCGCGACCGATCTCGCCAACCCGGACCGGCAAACCGGCGGTAAACTCTTCCGTGGCCGCAGCGCGCATGGTGTTCCTATAAACGCCGCCAGCCGCGGCCGTGTCGCGCGAGTAGCTCGTCCGCTTCCTCCGGACCCCACGATCCGGCAGGGTAATCGAAGAGCCCGGGCGCGTTCTCCTTTGCCGCCCACGCGTTTTCGATTGTATCGACGAACGCCCACGCTTCTTCCACCTCGTCGCGGCGCGCGAAGAGAGTGGCATCGCCACTCATCGCATCCAGCAGCAGCCGCTCGTAAGCCTCGGGGCTTGCTTTGCCGAAGGAAGTTCCGTAGTGAAAATCCATCTTGACGGGTTCGATCCGGAAACTCGTTCCCGGCATCTTCGCCTGCATGCGCAGAGAGATTCCTTCGTCCGGCTGAATCCGAATCACAAGCACGTTTTGATCGAGCGTGGAGGCTTCCTTGTTGAACAGGACGAGCGGCGCTTTTTTGAAATGGACCGATATTTCCGTGCCGGATTTAGGGAGGCGCTTCCCGACCCGCACATAAAACGGCACGTCCGCCCAGCGCCAATTGTCCACGAGGATCCGCAACGCCACGAAGGTCTCCGTCTTTGAATCCGGGCTGACGTTTTGTTCTTGTCGGTATCCAAGTGCTTTTTCACCGTTGATCGCTCCCTCCGCGTATTGTCCGCGCACGACGTGCTGCGCGATTTCGCCCGGTTCGAACCGGCGCAGCGACCGGACAACCTTCACTTTTTCATCGCGAATACTGTCGGCGCCGAGATTAGTCGGCGGCTCCATCGCGACGAGACAGAGCAGTTGCAGAAGATGGTTCTGCACCATGTCGCGCAACGCGCCGGCACCTTCATAATAGCCAGCACGCCCTTCCACCCCGAGCGTTTCCGCCGCGGTGATCTGGACATGATCGACATAGCGCGCGTTCCAAAGCGGCTCGAAAATCGCGTTCGCGAATCGGAGCACGAGAATGTTCTGCGCTGTTTCTTTACCGAGAAAGTGATCGATCCGGTAGGTCTGATCTTCGGAAAACGAAGTGCGTAACACCTGGTTCAGTTCCTTCGCCGAAGCGAGGTCGGTGCCGAATGGTTTCTCGACAATGACGCGAACCCAGCTTCCCTCGCGCGTCTTGTTCAGCCCGGCTTCGCGCAGGTTACGCACAATCGGTTCGCACTGATCCGGCGCGACCGCGAGATAGAACAGCCGATTGCCAGCGGTCCCGCGTTCCTCGTCGATCTTCGCCAACCGCTCCGCCAGCGCTTTGTAGCCGGCCAAATCGTGAAACTCCGTCCGATGGTAGAAGATCGATTGGGCGAAAGTCTTCCAGAGTTCGTCGCGTACGTTCTGGCGCGAATATTTGCGCGCCGCCTCTTCCAATTCCTGACGGAAACCGTC
>DASYVG010000014.1:0-3310 GCA_035937255.1 Chthoniobacterales bacterium
CGGCCATCCCGATTACTTCGGCCTCGAGACGGCAGCCTACGGAATGACCACGGACCAGATGCTGGCTCTGCAGGAAAATTTCATGCGGGAATTGCGCCCGCTCTATCTGCAACTGCACACCTGGACGAAATACAAACTAGCAGAGAAATATCATCAGCCGGTTCCGAAGAAAATCCCGGCGCATTGGATTAACAACCGGTGGTCACAGGAATGGACGGGCCTCGTCGAAGCGGCCAAGCTCGACCAGTATTTTGTGGGCCGAACATCCGAATGGGTCATCAAAACGGCGGAGCAGTTCTACACCGGCCTGGGGTTTTCGCCGTTGCCTGTCAGCTTCTGGAGCAAGTCCGATCTGTATCCCGTTCCTGCCGGTGACAAGCGCAAGAAAAATACCCACGCCTCCTGTTGGCACATCGATCTGCAGGATGACATTCGTTCGCTCCAGAGCATCGAGCCAAATCCGCAATGGTTTTTCACCGCGCACCACGAGCTTGGGCACGGCTATTATTTCAAGGCCTACAGCAGGCCGGAGGTTCCTTTTCTTTTGCGCACCGGAGCCGCGCCCGGATTTCACGAAGGCATCGGTGAGCTGATTTCGCTCGCGTCCAGTCAGGTGCCGTACCTCGAGTCGCGCGGTATTTTGCCGCGCGATTTTAAAGCAGATGCGACCGCGTTTCTTCTCGATGATGCGCTCGCCCGCTCGATTCCATTCCTCTATTTCTCCTCTGGCGTGATGACCCATTGGGAAGCGGATGTCTACGCGCATGGTTTGCCAGCGAATCAGTGGAACGCGCGCTGGTGGAAATACGTCGGGGACTTTCAGGGTGTCGAACCGCCGGCCACTCGCGGCGAAGAATTCTGCGATGCCGCCACTAAAACTCACATCAACGATACGCCGGCGTATTACTACAACTATGCCGTCGCGACGGTCTTTAAGTTTCAACTGCACGACTACATCGCGCGGAAAATTCTCCATCAACCGCCGCAAGCGTGTAACTACGCCGGCAACAAACAGGTCGGCGCATTTCTCGATGGCATCCTGCGCAAAGGTGCGACGGAAGACTGGCGAAAAGTGCTAAAGGATGCGACCGGCGAAGATCTTTCCACCCGGGCGATGGTGGACTATTTCAAACCGCTCCAGTCGTGGCTGGAAGCACAAAACAAAGGCCGGCCGATCGGGTGGGAGTAGGACGCCGCGGCAAATTCGGCTTGGTGGAGAGGCGAAATTGACGCGCTGACCGGGCCTACCTGGAAAGTCTCCGATGCAAAGATCGATTCTCGCGCTCGTGATTGGTCTCGCGTGCCGCGCGTCGGTTTGGGCCGATACGCACAAGGTGCCGGAAGAAAATACGGTTGCGACGGTCGAGGCGCCCGATTTGTGGAAGGCAGAGGATGACGAGCACGGCATCGAGCTTGGATCCGATGACGGTGAGGTCTACATCGCAGTGCAGGTGACTGACGCCAAAGGCGAGAAAGCGATGGAAGAAGCGGCCCGGTATCTGAGGAAAAAGGGCGTCACGCTGGACGACAAACCTGCCAGGATTGACGACAGCCAGAAGGATCGCGTGCTGGTTTCGTGGGATGGAAAAGACGAGGAAGGACCGGCTAGAATTCAGCTGATGGTGCTGAATGTGAACCAGGAGAAGGGTGTGCTTTTTATTTGTTGGGCTTCTCCAGAGGGTGAGAAGAAGCACGAGCAAGAAATCACCGCGATCGCGCGGAGCGTAAAAAAATTCTGAGCGCTGCGGCGCCGGCTGCCACAAAACGCAGCGCGGACCCAAGAACGTGACCGCGCATCGCTGGCGTGATCTCTTCGCCGCGTTGAACGTGAAGCGTGCCAGGAGATCCACGCGCCATCATTCACCTCGATATGGATTGCTTCTACGCGGCGATCGAGGTCCGCGACCGTCTGGCTCTGCGCGGCAAACCAGTTGGCGTGGGAGGCGCGCGCGATCGGCGGGGCGTGCTGACCACGTGCAACTATGAAGCCCGCGCCTTCGGCGTTCGTTCGGCCATGCCTACTTTTATGGCCTTGCAGCGTTGCCCGCAGTTAATCGTCGTCCCGACGCGGTTTGACGTCTATCGGCGCGAGTCGGGTGTTATCCGTGAAATTCTGCACCGGTTCACAGCGCTCGTGGAGCCGCTATCCCTGGACGAAGCTTACCTCGACGTCACTGCGCATCCCGGTGCACCCGGGGCGCTGGCGCAGGTCATCCGCGACCTCATTTTTAGAAAAACGCGACTGACGGCGTCCGCGGGCATCGGGCCGAACAAGTTGGTCGCGAAGATTGCGAGCGATCTGCGGAAACCGAATGGTCAGTTCGAAGTGAAACACGGCGAGGTTGCGGAGTTCATGGCGCCGCTGCCAGTACGGAAAATCTGGGGGATTGGCGCCGTCACGGAACGAAAGATGGAACGTCTCGGCATCTCCACCTGCGGGGAATTGCGCCGCTTTTCGCGCGTCGAATTGCAAGAGCAGTTCGGAAAGTTCGGCTACGAACTATACGAACTCTGCCGCGGCGTAGACGAAAGGAAGGTCGAGCCGCATCGGGAGCGCAAGTCGCTCAGTAACGAGGAGACGTTCTCGATCAATCTCGAAACGCTCGAGCAATGCGAAGAAAAGCTCGAGGAGCTATTTACCGAACTGGCAGCCGAGCTTGCGCAGAAAGCGGCCGCGCGCACCCTCACCGGCATCTTCGTTAAGTTGAAGTTTGCAGACTTCACCCGCACGACCGTGGAGCGTGCGGGACTCGAGGTCTCCCTGGATAATTTCCATGCACTGCTGATTGAAGCGTTCGCCCGCACTGGAAAGAGCGTTCGCCTGATGGGAGTCGGGGTTCGCTTTGCGGAAAGCAGGCCCGTTGAGGCGCAGCTTCCGCTGCTCTAGGGGATTCGCGTCTCAGCGTCGTGCGCTTTGATTTTCAAACGCACGGTAGCAGCAAGGCGATCATCCAAATAAAAGTCGACTCGATAAGCGCCCGGAGTCCAACCGTCTGCTGGGCGGGCAAGCGTAAATACTCCCCGGGCGTCGCCGCTGGCAATGGTGGAAGCATCGTCAATTTCGTAGTTCGGCGGCGCGACGTCGCCGACGTCTTCGGCGATCCACGTAACGCGCACCTTGGCGCGTTCACCGAGGTTGCGTCCGCGCCAGCGTGCGAAAATCTTTTCGGCGCTCGCTGTAATTTCGTTCTTCGACGACCCGGACGCTTCATCCGAGATCTCAACGGAGAGTTTGCCTAACAGCTCTGGCGCAACGGTCGGCACAGGTGTCGGTGTCGGAGCTGGAGTTGGAGTTGGAGTTGGTGTGGGT
>DASYVG010000015.1:0-4055 GCA_035937255.1 Chthoniobacterales bacterium
GGCCTCATGGTTGCGATCGCGAGCACGAATATTCTTCGCCGTCGCAAGATGGCAAAGGTGTCAGGGTAGAGGTTAGGTGCAGAGTTAGTTTGCTTTCAGTTTCATCATTGTTTGGCGAAGGCGACAGAGGTTCTGTCGCCTTCGTTTTTTTGTGCGAGAACGCCTCCGAGGTTTCTTGAGCGCTTCCTTAAGATTTTTTGCCCCTGCACGCGGGCGTACTCGATAGGTCAAAAAGCATTCGCTTCCCGCAGTGCGCATGTCGGTGAGTGAGCAGCGGATCCCAGAGGGCAGGAACTCCTGCGCCAGGCCAGAAAGAGTGGGGGCGTTTTTCCCCCCGAAGAGGTACGGAGCAATCGTGAGATTCAGTTGATCGACGCAGTCAGCCTCGAGCAAAGAACGAAAAAGCGTGGCGCCTCCCTCGCAGGCCACGCTCTTGATGTTGTATTCAGCTTGCAATTGTCGCAGCATCCAAGGCAAGTCGACCGATTGCGTATCGCTGAGATGAAGCGTTGCTTTTTCGCGGAGCGATTTCCGGAAGCGGGGCGGCATCCGCGTCGTGGAAAATATGACGATCGGAGAAATGTCGGTTCGAAAAATATTGAGATTTCCGTCGATCCGACCTGCGTTCGACACAACGACACGAAGTGGATATTCGCTTTGGCCGCGCGCCAACCGTTCCGCGCGCATGGCCTCACCGGGCAGGCCCAGGCGCACGTTATCCCTCTGCAATGTGCTATGGCCGATCAGCACTGCGTCCGCCAAAGACCGCTGCTGAAAGAGATGCTGCTTATCTTCTCGGGAGGTGAAATCGATCGGAGAAAATCGGCGCGTCGTGATTTTACCATCAACCGTCATGGCGAAAGTCGCCGCTACAAATGGGCGACCGCTGGCGCGACGTCGATGCATTGCAGCACTGCCTTTGCTTTTGCGCCGCGACGGAACTGACATCAGAAAGCTCGGCGTGTCGACATCCGTCCGGCGAGGCTAGTCCGCGCCGATCTCATGTTCGACGGCGGCTGCTTCCTCTCGCATTTCGCGAAGTTTTACGTGTCGCGTGGCGCCACTGGGTCGATACAGTAAGTAAATCAGACCGCCGGGCAGACAGCAGAGCAGGATAATCGCGAAGCTCGTCAGGCCGATGAGCCGCGCGTCCGCCGGCGGGACGCCGCAGAGATTGAACAACATCACCTGCAGGACGAATTCGCGCGTTCCAACTCCCGCGAAACTGATCGGGAGCGATGAGATTGTGCGTTCGATCGGCATGATCGAGAAAAAATCGATCAACCCCACGCGTGAGCTTTCTTTAAACGCATGTGCCACGCACAGGAAGGTGGTAAACGTGCCGAGATGCGCCACCAGCGAGGCGGCGAAAGCCGCGGCGGTCGCGCGCCAATGATGCGCATAAAGGTGATAAGCAGCGGAGACTTCAATCAGCTTTTCACGTCCGGGGAACCGCTTCGGCAGGGAATGAAGCAAGTTGAACCCACTCACCACGAAGGTCGTCACGACGAAAAGAACGGAGCTGGCGAAAACGGCCAGAACAATCCAGACGTAGAAGCGCGGATCGTGCAGCGGGTTGTTGTCGAGCCGCGTGCCGGTCTCGCGCGTCAGCCAGGTGTAACGCAGGAAAATTAAAGTGCCGGTAATGACGATGAGCGCGATCAAGCCGATCATCCGATCGAAAAGAACCGCGAGGAGCGCGCCCGGTTTCTTATCGGGAGTCTCCTTCCAGAGCAGATAAGTTTTGACGATGTCACCTCCCGTTCCGCCCGGAAGGAATTGGTTATAGAACATTCCGATCAGAAACAGGCCTGCGACACGCGGCGTGCTCAGTCTAATCCCCTGAACTTTCAGGAGAATGTTCCAACGGAGGACGGCGGCAATTTCGACGATGACGTATGCGACGATCCCACCGAGCACCCAGTGGAAATCGGCGGCGCGGAGCGCGAACGCCATCGCGGCACGCGTGACCGGGTCGTGAAATACCCAATAGAGCAGCCCGCCCGTGACGACGAGCTGCAAGAGGCTGATGAGGATTTTTTTCATGCGCCAAACCGCTCCTGCCATTGCGCGACGGAGCGGCGAATTTCCTCGGCTGTTTTGCGCGGACTCATTTCCCATACAAATAAGCAGTTCGATGGAAGCAGCGGAACAAGTTTCTCCAACTCGACGCTGCCGGAAAAGGGCGGCTGGTGATCCTGTGCCGGCCAGATGCAGTCCTGTAAATGGCAGCCAAACGCGCGCTGGCCAATCTGACGCAGCCATTCCTCGTGATCGAGAAAGCCGAGGTTTTCTTTGATTTGGATGTGTCCGAAATCATGCCAGTAACCGAGTTGCGGAGAGTTGATTTCGTCGAGTAACACTGGCAGTTCCCGTTCACTGGGGATTTCTTCGTAGCCGCGACGACCTTCGATTCCAAGGCGGACGTTTTTGTGGGAGGCGTATTCGGCGATTCGCTTCAGCGAGTCCTTCACCCGCGCCAAGTATGGAGGCGCGCTGGCTTCGCGCTTTTGCACGGCCTTCACCTTTTTCCGAACGTATTCGCGCGCGAAGAGTTTTCCCTTTTTGATAAGAGAGATCAGCTCGTCGGTGATCGGATTCATCCGCACCTCTCCGCAATGCAGGATCACGAATGGCGCGCCTAGTCGTTCCGCGAAGTCGATCGTTTGCAGCGTCTGCCTGACCGCGCGTTCTCGTTCCCTCTCGTGCGCGCTGGAAAACTGATAGACGTCCGGGGACGCCTGCATCACCTCCACCGGCAACGGGCAAAAGTTGTGCAGACTACTGAATGTGATTTCGCCAGCGTCGAACATTTTCTGGACGCCAGGCATCAACGACAGGCGAATGCCGTGGCCCAGCTCAACGCAACCAAAGCCGACTTCGCCTTTGATCTCACGCAGCATCTCTTCGCCTGCGGTGTGCCGGCCGGAATTCCAGCAGGTGGAGAACGAAATCATCGTGACCAATTAAACGACGGCAGCCGGTGCGACCTCCGGTTCCGTGCCTGCAATTGGCGCAGCGCAAACTGTGCGGCCGGCTAGATAAAGCACGAACAACGCTCCAGCCCCGAAAACGATGGACGCAAACATCAGCGCGGTGCGCATCCCGATTAAATCTGAAAGACCAGTCGTCAGCAATCCTGCGATCGGCATCAGACCGAAGAAACTGAGGCCGAAGACGGCCGAGACGCGCCCGCGCAAATGGGCCGGCGCGCGCTCCTGCACGATCGTGCCGGCAAGACCGAAGTTTAGCGATAGTCCGATCGCGAGCATCCCCATCGCGACCGCGGCCAGGATGAAACTCGTCGAGCGCGACATGCAAAATAGACCTGCCGCGACGACGACCACGGCCACCGTCATGAATCGGAATCGTTTCTCGCGCGCGACGCTCAGCAATCCGAGCGAGCCAGTGAGAGAGCCAATGCCGGAGACCGCCATGAGCAATCCCATGCGGTCGGGTCCGAGCTGAAGAATGTTACGGACGTAGAGCGGCAACATCACCGAAAGGAATGGGAACACGAAAATTGTCGTGAGCGCGATCAGCCCGATCATCGAGAGAATGGTGCGGTCGGAGCGGACGTAGCGCAGCCCTTCCTTGAACCCAGTGCGACGTTTTTCTTCCTCCTCCGCCGTTCCGACCGTCCGCCGCGGGAGCGAGATCAGCGCGATAATAAGCGCGAAAAACGAGGCGGCGTTCGCAAAAAATGCAGCAGCGGCGCCGACGAAAGCGACGAGCAGACCGGCCACGGATGGCCCGATCAAACGCGCACCGTGGAAGACAGAACGATCAAGCGCGATGGCCGTCGCGATTTGGTCGCGCTTTACCAATTCTGGGACCAGCGCGGAGATCGCCGGCATTTCGAAGGCGATGCAAACACCCAGACACGCGGCGAGCACGACCACGTGCCAGACATGAACGCGTCCAGTTAAAACCAGCGTGCCGAGAATCAGAGCCAGGATGATTTGAACGATTTGCGTCGCGATAAGAATCTTGCGTTTGTCATGCCGATCGGCGGCGGAGCCGCCGATCATGGTGAGCGCGAGCGTTGGGATGCC
>DASYVG010000016.1:0-4912 GCA_035937255.1 Chthoniobacterales bacterium
ATCAAAAGCCCACGCCAGGACAAGCGCGAGGGGAAACCCGGCGAGCACGATCAGGATGATGACCCGAAGCACCCAGGCCGGCAGTTCCCACGCCGGCAGGACCGTTGCCGACACCTGGATCACGGCCCAGGCGGCTACCGCATAGCCGGCCGCCACGCGATAAACTTTCCGGCGCTGAAGCTCCTTGAAAAATGCCTCCACTATACGAATTTATCTCCGCCTGAGGCGCGAAACGAGTTGTTTTAAGCTCGTGCCTTCACGCCGGTCGCGAAGACGGTCTGAAAGTGTGGACTCTCTTTCTCGCGTGAGACCACCGTCACCTCGATTTTGTTGAAACCATTCTGTTCCAAGAGCTGGTGCAGGTGCACTTCACTGAAGCCGAGCCAGTGGTCCGCGTAGAGTTCGCGGGCGCGCTCGAAACGGTGACTGAGCAGATCAAGAATCACGATCCGCCCCCCCTTGCGCAAAATGCGCTGCGCACTCGCCACTGCTGCCTCCGGATGAATCGCATGATGCAGTGCCTGACTGAAAAGCGCGAGATCGATCGAGTTCTTCGCGATCGGCGGTTCCTCGATATCGCCGAGCCGGTACTCAAGATTTTTGAAGCCGTGCTGCTTCGCGAGCCTGGCGCCGAATTCCACCATCTTCGGCGAATTGTCGATTGCGATCACTTTGCGGGCAGATTTCGCGAGCAACTGCGACAATGTTCCCTCGCCCGCACCCAGATCAGCCACATCCTGCGGAGGCAACAAAGCAATCAGGGTGTGCGCCAGCGCCTGCCAGGAGCGTCCGGGGACATAGGTGCGACCGAATCTCCCCGCCAACTCATCGAAATAAGCGCGCGCTTTGTCCTGCCGTTTGCGCAGCGCCACCTTCAAGGCCGTGCGATCGCGCGTGGCTTCGGGCAGATCACGCGCGAGCGTGCGCGTGAGCTCGCTCACCTTGGCGCGCGAGGGATCGCCGTTCAGTTCCGGCAAACCGTAGTAAACATTTTTGCCCGCGCGCCGGTCCTCCACCGCGCCGGTCCGTTTTAGTTGGGCGAGATGACTCGAAATGCGCGACTGCCCCATCCCCATGATGTCCTGCAACTCGGCCACCGAGAGCTCTTCCTTCTCCAGCAAAAGCAGCAGGCGCAACCTTGTCGGATCGGCCAGCAAACGGAGGAATTTAATCGTTGACGCCATTGCGTGTCGAAACGATACATCTACGTATCATGATTGGTCAATATGATCAGTCATGGTCCTTGGCATCCAGTTCTCCTTCGCACCGTAGACACTCAGCAAACATTTCGCATGGCTCGTCGTTTCATCTTTTCGTCCGAATCCGTCGGTGAAGGTCACCCGGATAAAGTCTGCGACACGATTTCCGACGCGGTGCTCGATGCCTGCCTCGCCCACGACCCGAGATCACGCGTCGCGTGCGAAACTTATGCGAAGAGCAACGTGGTGATCGTCGGAGGCGAGATCACTATTCCGAAACTGAAGAAGGAGAACAAGTCGCTCACCTCTGTTCTTAACATCGATGAGATCGTGCGCCGTACCATCGCGGAGATTGGCTACATCAATGAGGACGACGTTTTCCACGCCTACAGAGTTTTCATCAGTAACATCATCACTGACCAATCGGCCGACATTTCACAGGGCGTCGACCAGGGAGCGGCTGAGGGCAAAGGGCACGTCGAACAGGGCGCCGGCGATCAGGGTTTGATGTTCGGCTATGCCTGCGATGAAACGCCCGAACTGATGCCGGCGCCGATTATGTTCGCCCATCGCTTGGGCCGGGAGCTGACGCGCATCCGCAAGCAAGGTGACGTGAAATGGCTGCGGCCCGATGCGAAATCGCAGGTGTCGGTTGTCTACGAAGATGGCAAGCCGGTCGGCATCTCGCACGTCGTCATCTCCACTCAGCATGCCGCGGACACGACGCACAAAGAGATCAAGGAATTCTGCATCGAAGAAGTGATCCGCAAGGTTCTCCCGAAGCAGATGATGAATGGCACGACTGAATTTTTGATCAATCCCACCGGCCGTTTCGTCGTGGGCGGCCCGCAAGGCGATACCGGACTCACCGGCCGCAAGATTATCGTCGATAGCTATGGCGGCATGGGACGCCATGGCGGCGGCGCATTTTCGGGGAAGGACCCGAGCAAAGTCGATCGCAGTGCGGCTTACATGGGACGCTGGGTGGCGAAAAACGTGGTCGCGGCAGGGTTAGCCGCCAAATGCGAAGTCCAATTTGCCTACGCGATCGGCCATCCGCAGCCGGTTAGCGTGCATATAGATACGTTCGGCACCCATACCGTCCCGGAGGACACAATCGAGAAGGCGGTCCGCCATACGTTTAGTTTCAAACCAGCCGAAATCATTGAACAACTTGACTTGCTCCGGCCCATCTACTCGAAGACCACCAACTATGGGCACTTCGGGAAAGACGATCCCGATATTACCTGGGAGCGAACCGACAAGGCCCAGGCGCTGAAACAAGCGGCGCACTGACTCTTCCCTTATTGATATGAACACCACTACCAAAACCGCACCAAGCAAGACGCACGACTACAAAGTCGCCGACATCAACCTTGCTGATTGGGGCCGCAAAGAAATCTCGATCGCAGAGAAGGAGATGCCCGGCTTAATGGCAATCCGGGAGAAGTATGCGCCCACCAAACCGCTCCTCGGCGTGCGCGTGACCGGCTCGTTGCACATGACGATTCAAACGGCGGTCCTGATCGAAACACTGGTCGATCTCGGCGCGGATGTCCGCTGGGCAAGCTGTAATATTTTTTCCACGCAGGACCACGCCGCCGCCGCGATCGCAAAGACGGGCGTGCCGGTTTTCGCTTGGAAAGGCGAAAGCCTCGAAGAATATTGGTGGTGCACCAACCAGGCGATCTCGTTTCCGGGCGGCAAAGGGCCGCAGCTCGTGGTTGATGATGGCGGCGATGTCACGCTGCTGATCCATAAAGGCCATCAGCTCGAGGAAGGAAGCGACTGGGTGAAGTCACCCGCCTCGAGCAAAGAAGAGCAGTGCATCAAGGATCTGCTCCTGGAGGTGCAGCGCGAAAATCCTTTCCGCTGGAATGAGATGGTGAAGGAGTGGCGGGGCGTTTCGGAAGAAACGACCACGGGTGTGCATCGGCTTTATAAAATGCAGCAACAGAATCAGCTGCTCGTTCCTGCCATCAACGTGAACGACTCGGTCACCAAGTCGAAGTTCGACAACCTTTATGGCTGCCGGCATTCACTGGTCGATGGATTGAATCGCGCACTGGATGTGATGATTGCCGGAAAGGTCGCAGTCATCTGCGGCTACGGCGATGTCGGCAAGGGCTGCGCGCAATCGCTGCGCGGCCAGGGCGCGCGCGTTGTCATCACGGAGATCGATCCGATTAACGCGTTGCAAGCCGCCATGGAAGGCTACGAAGTCACGACGATCGAAGAGACGCTGGGCCGCGGAGATATTTACGTCACCACCACAGGTAACGTGGACATCATCACGGTCGAATACATGGAACGCATGAAGGATCAGGCCGTGGTCTGCAACATTGGCCACTTTGATAACGAGATTCAGGTCGAACCGTTGAATGAACGCAAAGATGTGAAACGCACGAACATCAAGGCAGGCGTGGACAAATACACGTTCTCTGATGGGCACGACATCTTCATGCTGGCCGAAGGGCGGCTGGTGAACCTCGGTTGCGCGACGGGGCATCCGAGCTTTGTCATGAGTAACTCGTTCTCCAACCAGGTGCTCGCGCAGCTCGATCTGTGGAAGAACAAGGATACTTACAAGGTCGGTGTCTATGTTCTGAGCAAGCAGCTCGACGAAGAAGTAGCTCGCCTGCATCTGCAGAAAATCGGCGTGAAACTCACGAAGCTAACACCAAAACAAGCTGAGTATCTCGGCATTCCCGTCGAAGGCCCTTATAAGTCAGAGCACTACCGCTATTAACATTTCGCTCTTGCGGCGGGACGTGCGACACGGAGAAGATCGGCGGCGATGCAACGACGTATCCGAAGGGTCACCCCACTCCAAGCGGGAAAAATATTAGGCGTCCTCTACGGATGCATGGGATTGCTCTTCCTGCCCTTCTTTGCGCTTGCTGGCGCGGCGGGAGCTTTTGCGCAGCATTCCCAGCAGGATCAACACGCGGCGCCGGCAGCCCTCACTGCCGGCGTAATGCTTGGGCTGGGGCTTTTTATGCCGATCATCTACGCGGTGTTTGGCTTCCTTTTTGGAATTATCGGTGCAGCCATTTATAATCTCATCGCGCGCTGGCTTGGCGGGATAGAAGTCGAAGTCGAGTAGCGCCTGACCCGACACGCGGCCGGATCGAGCCACGTTTTTGGCGCAAGGCGCGTCACGGCTGCCGGAAAACGGCTCCGCCTTTCATCACGAAGCGCACTTCGCGCAACACCGACACGTCCCGCGTCGGATCGCCAGCCACTGAAACGAGATCAGCCAGCGCGCCGGGCCGGATCTTCCCGCGATCGTCGAGGTGAAAGATGCGCGCGTTCCCGCTTGTCGCCTGACGGACGACATCGAGCGGAGCAAAGCCGTACTCGCGCACCAGCAGTTCCATCTCGCGGACGTTGTCGCCGTGCGCAAACACCCCAACATCGCCGCCCATCGCGAATGTAACGCCCGCCTCGCGCGCGGCTTTCATACTCGCCCGTTTCTGCTGGATGCGCGGAGGGACTGGCTCCTCTCCTTTGCGCCAGCCACGATATTGCGAAACGGCATCGCCTGCGGCCACGGTTGGACAAAGAGCCACGCCGCGCTCTTTCATCATCCGAAAAATCTCCGGGGTTCCGTCGTCGCCGTGCTCGACGGTCTCTACCCCGGCCAGAATAGCGCGTCGCATCCCTTCGGGTGTAGTCGCGTGCGCCACGGTCGGGCGTCCCGCGGAGCGCGC
>DASYVG010000017.1:0-2671 GCA_035937255.1 Chthoniobacterales bacterium
CGAAAGCGGCGTGGACATTCCCACTGTTTCGCGCTGGCTCGGACACAAGGACGGTGGCGCGTTATGCATGAAGACCTACGGGCACTTGCGGCAGGACCATAGCTTCGCGCATGCGCGGCGCGTCAGCTTCGGTGTCGCGGCGTGAAATTCTTCATAAGATTAGGTGTGGGACGTTGGAGTCAGATGCATCTTTCGGCCCCAGGGTGCGCTTCACCGTAGAAGCCAAGTATTTTTTTGTTGGTTGCAAGGCCGCTGTTTTTCCCGGAAGCGAATTTACGTGTGCCGCCAGTTCTGCGGATCAGCGGAATCGTTAGGCGAAAGGCCCAGCGTGTCGCCCTCGGTCGTCACGCCGAGGCCGAGGACCGTGCGATTGACGTAAGCAAAATAACTTACCACCTGGTTCACTTCGAGAATCTCGCCGTCATCCAGGCCAGCAGCGCGCATCGTCTGGATCGATGTCTCACGGATCTCTCCGGGTGATCGAGTCAGCTGCCGCGCATAGTCGAAAATCGCCCGCTCCCGCGGATCGAACGCCGTGTCGAAAACATCGGCCTCGAGCGCATCGCGAATCTCCCGCGCGCGATTGTCATCCTGCAAGAGCCCGCTCAAGCCGGCGAAATGATGCGCCACGCAATAAGCACAGCCATTGAGCAGACTGACGTACACGCCCACGGTTTCGAGCAGCCATTTCGGCAACTTGTTTCCGCTGTGGTGCAGCACATTCTTATAGAGCGCTATGTGCGCTTCGAGCGTGTGCGGCCGCAGGCTGTGAATTTGCAAAACATTATCTACAGTTCCGTCCGACCCGGCGACGCGTTCGTAAAGTTCCCGCAAACGGCCCGCGGATTCTTGCCTGGAGACAATCTTGATCCAGCTCACAAGCCATTTATATCCGCTCGGATCGGTGGACTCGACAAATTTACGCGGCCCCATCGTGTTCAAGATGGCTTCCTGTGGCGGGAAAAGGGACGACCCCGCGGGAAAACGCGTCTCTGCGCGCTCCCGGTGAGTCTTGGGAGCCCTGGCGTTTCGCCAAAACGGACTCGAGCCTGCGGGAGTCCTGAGCGGCCTGCCTCCCTTGATCCGCCCCAAAGGGAGATGCGCCTTATCTCGCGCCCTTGACCTGCTCCCGCTGGAGTGGAGTGAGCCACTCCAGCGCTTTGCTTGGGTTTTCGCGCGCGAAAGCGTTTACTTTTGTTGCCTGCCCGGCGCTGAGCTGGAGACGGGCAAAGGGAGTTCCTTGGATCTGCTTTTTTTGATCGCTGGCCGGAGCCGCGCGATACGTTCCATCGAGCGGCTGGCCCGTCGGAACCCCCGCCAGCGAACGCTGCGATCCGGCGTCGAGGTGAACGGCATCGGCCACGCCGGCTCGTTTGGCCTGGCGCGCGAGATCTTCGAGTGCGAGTCGTTCCGGCGCGTATTCCACGAGCGTCACTTCCCGTCCTTTAAAAAAGCCCGCCTCCGTGCGCACGACGCCTTCGATCTGCCCGAGTTTCATTTCGCCAGTCCAGAAACAATACTGTCCAAACGCAACGCGCTTGGTGGCCGCTGTGTTCGTGCCGGCCGGCTCCTGCTGCGCAGCAAGACCTCCAGCTTGGATAAGAAAAGCCATGGCAAGAAAAGCGGTCGTTTTCATAGGTGAAATGTCTGCATCAATGGTGTTTGATGAACAATGTTTCGAGAAGGGACGGCGGATGTTTATTCCACTTCGAGTCCGTTAGGCAGCGTTTCGTGCTGAAAATTTAGCGGCGGAATCGAAACCGCCGGCGTGGGCAGGTCCGATTCCGAGACTCCAGCACCGGAAGCAAATCCCAGGCAGATGAGAACAAAAGCAACGGTCGATTTCACAAGTGCTGGACACCATACATGATTTTGCCGTCGGGCCAGAGCGCGGCTGCTTGCAGCGAAGGCGAGTTCGTTAGGCGAGCGGCCGCGCGAGTTTCATGCGGGCCAGACGAAAGCGAAGAGCGGTCGTGAGGCATCCCCACCCGTAACGAATGCTGCTCCGAAGGTCGACCGACGACGCTTCGGCATGATAATTGGCCGGGCAGGTCACTTCGCCGATCGGGCAGCCGAGCCAAAGCACTTGGGCAAGAACCTGATTGTCGAACACGAAATCTTCAGAGTTTGAATCGAGCGGCAATCGTTCGAGCAGCGAACGCGCAAACGCGCGGTATCCGGTGTGATATTCCGACAACTTGGCGCCGAAGAGGATATTTTCGATGAATGTGAGAGCGCGGTTGGCCAAGTATTTCCAGATCGGCATGCCGCCGCGCAGTGCGCCACCCCCGAGAATGCGCGAGCCAAGCACGCAGGGATAGAGGCCGCTCTCCACCATAGAAGCGATGGCCGGGATCAGCTTGGGTGTGTACTGATAATCGGGGTGGATCATGATGATGATGTCAGCTTCCGCAGCGAGGGCGAGACGATAGCAGGTCTTCTGGTTTGCGCCGTAACCACGGTTTCGCGGGTGAATCTCGACGTGCACGCGATCGAGTGCGCGCGCGATGGCCACGGTCTCATCCTGGCTCGCGTCGTCCACGACGATCACCTGATCGACGATCCCGTGTGCCATGACTTCATCGTAGGTTTGCCGCAGCGTCCGCGCGGCGTTGAACGCCGGCATGACGACGACAATTCTTTTCCCGTGCAACATGGCTGTTATCTTTAC
>DASYVG010000018.1:0-5016 GCA_035937255.1 Chthoniobacterales bacterium
AATCTCTCATTCAAGGCCGGCGATTCGACCGCCGGAAGCCGGCGGAAAATCATCCAGACGCCCGCGAGCACGAGCACACCGCCCGCTAATGAACCGGCCGAGAGCGATTCCCCGCCCGCCAACCAGCCTAATGCGACCGCACCGGGCGGTGTGATCAACGAAATCACCTGGAGATTTGTGACTGGCATCCTGGGCATCAGCCAGTAGAGGAGCAGGAAGGCGAGCGCGGAACCGACGAGCGCGAGATAGAGAAGGCAAAACCAGGCCATTCTCGTCCAATGAAACTGGAGCGGGTTCCCTTCCAAAGCCCAACCGGCAACCAGCATCGGCACCGTCCCAAAAACCATCTGCCACGCCGCGATCATGGCGGGAGCCAATTCGAGCGCGCGTCGTTTTAGCAAAACATTCGAAAGCGCCGCGCCCCCGGCGCCCGCCACGATCCCTACGCCACCCCAGAACGCCAGCAAGCCATTGCCACCCAACAATCGGCCGCAGATCAACGCCACTCCCGCCACCGCCAGAAGCGCGCCGGCCACACGCGGCCAGCGCAGCGGCTCACTGGGTAGAAGCAGATGCGCGAACAACATTCCGAAGATCGGGATCGTCGCCTGCAGGACCGCGGCCAGGCCGGAAGAGACGTGTTCCTCGGCCCAGAAAAGCAACCCATAATTCAGAGAGAACATAAGCACCCCTGTGAACCCGAGCAGCAGGTAATCGCCGCGCCGTTTTGGCCAAAGCCGCACGCGGCCGATCGAGACGACCAGGAGCGCGGCGATCGCGATGACAAACCGCAGCGCCGCAAACGAGACCGGTGGGAGATCGCGCAGGCCCACCTTGATCGCCAGCCAGGTCGAGCTCCAGATCAGGCACAAGACTGCGTAAGCCGCGATCGTCGCGGCACTGCGCTGCTGATTCGCCCGTGGCATCGCTCACCAAGGCATCAGCCTTCCGCCGACGCAACTTCTTCCGGCGGCTAAACCTTCGAAGCAAACTCTTCGACCGACATCACGACGTCGCGATCATCGAAAGCGACGCGCGTGGAAGAGGCGAACTGCGTGGCGGTGCGACCGGAACGAATTTCTTTGATCGTGAAGTGCACCACGCGGTCGTGCAGCCGGAAGGAAAGACCGAGGCTGACTTTCCGAAAGCGGGAATCTGCTTCCTTGATCCAATCTTTGAAACGCTCCGGATTGAAGGTGCTCATATCGCGCAACAGAATCGAATGAATTAGCTGGCGAACCGCTTCGCGCTGCTCCTTGCGATAGGAGTGCATCTGCAACATGTGAGTTACAAGAGCAGAAGCGATGCCGCTGCGTGGCGCGATTCGTTCACGTTCGGTCCCTATCTCTCGCGTAGGATGCGCCCCCGCGCCTCCACTGCCGGCGAGACGCGCGCCGCTACGGCTCGAGCCGCGCGTGCATCGTGATGGCTGCATTCAACACTTTCGAGACGGGGCATCCCGCCTTCGCGTTGTTCGCCGCCGTCTCGAAGGCCTGCTGATCGGCGCCGGGGATTTTCGCCACGACGTCCAGATGAATCTTGGAGATCGAGAACCCGGCGTCCGCTTTCTCCAAAGTCACTTCCGCGGAGGTGCGAATGCTGTCCGCTTTCATACCGGCTTCGCCCAGAATCAACGAAAGCGCCATGGAGAAACAGCCCGCATGCGCCGCCCCGATGAGCTCCTCCGGATTCGTGCCGCGTCCGTTTTCGAACCTGGTGCTGAAGGAATACGGGGTTGCCGTAAGCACCCCGCTTTCGGTGGAGATTGTGCCCTGTCCACTCTTGAGGTCCCCGCGCCATTCCGCAGATGCTGTTCGTTTCATGGATGTCCTCTTCTGCAGATTAGGTCAACCGTCAATCGCGAGACAACCGCGTCTTCCCCGCCGTGCGCTCTCATTTCAATTCATAAGACGAGTGGTCTGCAGGCCAAACACGATTGCAAAACAATGCGTTCCATCTTGTTATTCTGCTTCGTCGCAGTCCTCACCTGGGCGCTCTCCTCCCAGCTCCAGGCTGCTGAGTCCCTCGACCAAACCATCAACTACCTGTTGGACAGCGTCGCCAAATCGGATGCGACGTTTATCCGAAATGGCGATCCGCACAATCCTGCGGAGGCTATGGCGCACATCAAAGCCAAGTACGAACACTTCAAAGGTCAGATAAAAACTCCCGAAGATTTCATCCGGCTTTCCGCGTCTAAAAGCCTGCTCAGCGGCAAGCCTTACCTCGTCCGGACACACGAAGGGAAGGAGCTCCGCCTGGACGCGTGGCTCACGGAAGCGTTGCGAAAACACCGCGCCGAGATGGGAAACGGGTAAGCCGGGACAAGGGCGACCGACGTCGCCTGTCCGGCCACGCAGGATTGGCGCGCTTGTTGCTAATCTGACGGACAACGTGTGCGCGCTGCCTTGGGCATCACGTAAACATCGTCCTGCCAGCCCACCCCCATCCTGATCACCCCATGTTCGCCCGCTGCGCCGCTGCAACCAAGCTCCCGCGAATCCTTGCAACGAATGCGCTAAATCTCATCGCGCGTTTTTTTGTCGTCATTCTCTTCACCGGCTGCGCGACCCACGGCGAAAAGAAAATACGCGGGGAGGTGGCGCCTGTCACCGCCGCGCGTTCGCCTGAATTCCGGCAGGCGATGGGCGCTATCCTGGGTCCCAACTTTATCGCCGGCAACCAGATCACGACACTCGCGAATGGCGTTCAAATTTTCCCCGCGATGCTCCAGGCGATCCGCGGCGCCCGCAAGAGCGTCGACTTCGAAACCTACATTTTCTGGGATGGTGAAATCGCGCGTCAATTCACCGCCGCATTTTGCGAGCGTGCCCGCGCGGGCGTGAAAGTGAATGCGATCCTCGATGCGCAGGGCACCGGCAAGATGGGATTGGCCAACCTGGAAGCGATGCGCGCTGCGGGCATCGACGTGCAGAAATATCACACTCTTTTCTCGCTCGATCCGCGCCGCTACAACAATCGGACCCATCGCAAGCTACTGATCGTCGATGGCAAGGCCGGTTTCATCGGCGGAGTCGGGATCGCAGATATATGGGCTGGCAACGCCTCGAACGAGAAGCAATGGCGCGACAATCATTACCGGGTCACGGGCCCAATCGTGGCGCAGCTGCAGGGACTTTTCATGGACGACTGGCTGAAGACGAAGGGCTCAATCCTGCAGGGACCGGAATATTTTCCGCCGCTCAGCCCGTCCGGTCCGTACCTGGCGCACGCTTTCCGCAGCTCGCCTCGCACGGGCGAGAGCAACATCGAGCTCATGTATCTGCTGGCGATCGCCTCCGCGCGCGAATCGCTTCTGATTGAGAATGCCTATTTCCTGCCAGACGACAAAACACGCGAGGCATTGATGCACGCGGCGCGGCGAGGCGTGCGGGTCGAGATCGTCATGCCAGGCAAACACATCGACCAGAAGCTCGTCCGCCTCGCGTCGAAACGGCATTGGCCTCAATTGTTACGGGCGGGCGTGAAAATCTACGAGTACGAGCCCTCGATGGTGCACGTGAAGCTGATGATCGTCGATGGCACCTTCACATCGGTAGGTTCCGCTAACTTCGACAATCGCTCGATCCGTTTGAATGACGAAGCGAACCTGGACGTTCTGGACCGCAGTTTCGCGGCGCAACAGCGGCGACTGTTCGATCAGGATCGTGACCGTTCACGACAGGCGACCCTGAACGATGCCGGAAAACTGACGCTCGGCGCCCCGTTCCATCAGCTCGCCGGGCTGGCTGCGCCGGAACTGTAGGAGCGATTACAGACAGCTTGAGGCGGCCCGGGAAACAATCGCCGCATCAGTTTCTATTTTCATTGCGTGCCGTGCCATCGCATATTTTGCGATGATGGAAGCGCCCGTGACTGACGCCGCCGAAGACTTGCTGCAAACATACGCGGAAAGCGGCGGGATTAATTACCTCGATGCCGCGGCCAAACTGCCGTCACGGCCGGCAATCGAGTCAGCCTGCGTCGATCTGATGAGCTTGATGTTTCCCGGCTTCCATGGCGAAGCCCTTGTCCACTCGAGCGACCTTCCTGATGTCACGCGCAGCCGTATCAAAAGTTTGCACGCGCGCATGAAGCCGGAGATCTGCAAAAGCTTCGGACAATCGCCGACGAGCAGCGCAGCGGAAACCAAGGCGGAGGAGATCCTGCGCTGGTTCATGTCGGAGCTCGCGGGCTTGCGTCAAGTGCTCTGGACCGACATCGATGCGGCCTACGAAGGGGATCCGGCCGCGCAGAGTTATGAGGAAATCATCGTGGCCTATCCGGCCGTTGAAGCGATTGCGATCCAGCGCATGGCGCACCTTCTCTACGCGCGCGAGGTGCCGCTGATTCCCCGGCTCATGACCGAATGGGCCCACACGCGCACTGGAATCGACATTCATCCCGGCGCCAAAATCGGTTCGCATTTTTTCATCGATCACGGAACGGGCGTGGTCATCGGCGAAACGTGCGAGATCGGTTCGCACGTGAAATTGTACCACGGCGTTACCCTCGGGGCGCGTAGCTTCCAGAAAGACGAGCACGGAAAAATCCGCAAAGGGGGCAAGCGGCATCCGAACGTGGAAGATGAGGTCACGATTTATCCGAACTCAACCGTCCTGGGGGGCGAAACCGTCATCGGCGCGCGCAGCACGATTGGCGGAAATGTTTTTCTCGTGCACAGCGTGCCACCCGATTCACTCGTTTTTTACGAGGAGAAGCAGTTGCAGATCGTCGATAAAAACGCGCACGACGGTCGTTTGCCGGACAAGGAGTTCTAGGCCCTGATCTATCTGGATTACAATGCAACCACGCCGCTTTGCGAAGTGGCGCATGAGGCGATGCGGCCCTATCTGGAGCGGCATTGGGGCAATCCTTCCAGCGTCCACGCCGCTGGTCGCGAAGCGCGCGCGGCCATCGACGATGCGCGGGATCAGCTCGCGAGCCTGCTCCGTGCGAAACCGTACGAGCTCATTTTTACCGGCAGCGGCACCGAATCGAACAACCTCGCCATCC
>DASYVG010000019.1:0-6072 GCA_035937255.1 Chthoniobacterales bacterium
GACATCATGAAAATACGAGCAAACACGGCAGAGTGTCGCGTTCGCTCCGATCGCTTCCGCCGCCGACTCGGCCAGATTCGCGACCACCAGACTATGATGGTAGGTACCGGGCGCTTCGATCGTCATGCGCCGCAGTAGCGGATGATTGAGATCGGACGCTTCCAGCCACGAAATATCCGTCGTGACTTGAAACAAGTGTTCCAGGATCGGGAGCGCGCCGCCCACGAGGGTGGCGGTCAGAATTCCATTGCCGAGTGCAAACGCGCTCTGCGCGCCGATCATGCGCCAATTGTTTCCTGCGGGTGAAAATAACTCGATCGGACCAATCAAACCGAAAGTCAGAGCGAGCAGCCAAATCGCAATTCCTACTCCAAATCCGGCGCGGATGAGCTTGCTGCGTCTCCGAACTTGCAGGGTCAGGTAAACGGCTATGAAGCCGCTGATAAGTCCGCAGACAAGCAGGGCCGCATCGATTCGACCGAACAGGATGCTCCCCCACAGGCTGACGAAGACCGCCGCATAAAGCCCGTGGTTACGACCGAGCAAGACGCTCAAAACGAGTGGCGCAAATGCGTAGGGCGCGATCAGACCAGCGGTCTCCGGTCGCAGAAAACTGAATTCGCCGCTGTTGCAAACGACCAGCACCAGTTTGGTGACGGCGAGCTGCAGGAACATAATGCCAAAAACCAAAAAGAGCCGCGAGCTTTGCAGGAAGGTTTTCGGCTGATTGATCCAGAGCTGCGTCACTGCCGTGACAAAAAACAGCAGGGCGATCACGAAATTTTTCGTCGGCTCCGGCTGTTGCCCACTGAAAATAAGCGCGGCCAGCCCTGCGATGAAGGCCGCGAAGATGAAGCCCTTCATCCAGAGAGAATACTCGACCGTGCGCAAAAGCTCGTTAGGCAAGCGGCGTCGCCGCGTTTTCGCCGTGGCCAAACCGCGCTTCACGAGTCGATTGCGCTTCAGGAGGTCGAACATGTTATTTGCGGGGCGCGCCCGGGCTGGCATTCGCGGGGGAGCGATGCTGCTGATAAGCGGTGATGATCGCGCGCACCAGTTCATGTCGTACGACATCGCGCTCACTGAAGTAAACCATGGAAATGCCGGGAACACTTTTCAGTGCCTGCAGCGCCTCGACCAAGCCGGAGCGTTTGTTGGCCGGCAGATCGATCTGCGTCACATCGCCTGTCACAACGCATTTCGAGTTCGCGCCGATGCGAGTGAGCAGCATGAACATCTGCTCCGTGGTGGTGTTTTGCGCCTCGTCCAGAATCACAAAAGCGTTACTGAGCGTGCGCCCCCGCATGTAGGCGAGTGGCGCCACTTCGATTGCCTGACGCGAGACCAGTCGATCAATCTCCTCCGGATCGAGCATATCGCGGAGTGAATCGTAGAGCGGGCGGAGATAAGGGGTTATTTTTTCTTGTAGATCACCGGGCAAAAAACCGAGGGCCTCCCCCGCCTCCACCGCCGGACGCGTCAAGATGATGCGGGCCACCTGGTCTTTCTTGAGCGCCGCGACCGCCGCCGCCACCGCTAGATAAGTTTTGCCCGTCCCGGCGGGACCAATCCCAAAGACGATATCGAACGACTGAATCGCTTCCAAATAGGCGCGCTGTCCAAGCGTGCGCGCCACGATGGGAGGTTTGCGCGACGACGTCGTGATCTTTAGATCAACCACATCGTTGAGGTTGTCTGGACGCGCCTCGCTGACGGAGTTCAAAGCATAATTGAATTCGTGCTTGTGAATATCGACGCCTTTTTTCCTGGCCTGCTCTAATTGCTGGAACACCCGATCGGCCCGCTCGACCTGTGCCGGTTCGCCTTCCAGCTTCACCCATCCTTCACGCGTCGTCACTTTGACGCCCAGAGAATCCTCCAGCGTCTTCAGCAGCTTAAGATCGTTGGCGTAGAGGGACTGCAGAGCGCGAGCACTCTCGAATTCCAACGTGCGTGTTTCAGTCATGTCGCCGCGGGCTCGCGAAGCCGCGCAAGGGTGAAGATCAACGGTGTTCGAAGCGCATTTTCGCGCGCCAGAGCGAATTAACGGAACCCGTAGACGAGCGCCCAGTGCGTGCGGTCCTCCGGCGACTGCTCGATCGTCACGATCACAAAATAGCTTCCTGTGCCGGTGGGAGTTACATGCGCGGCGGCGAAGTGGCCTTTCTGCCAGCTATCCGGTTGCTCCACCAGCTTTCCCTCAGAATCATAAATGTGAACGGAGACGGTGGCTTTCTCGATTTCACTGCCCATCCAAAACCAATATTCATTCCCTTTGAATAACTGCTGCCGCACCGCCTTCTTCTCGCCCGCGCCCAGATCTCCGCCCCAATAATCTTCGCGAATTTGGAATCCCTGTTTTACGTAAGGCTCCGCCGCCTGCAGCGCGAACGATTGCGCGTCGTCGACCGAGGCGCGCGCTGGCGACACCAGCAGAAAAGCGAGAGCGGCGACGAAGCTGGCGCGATTAAGCAAACGATGTGGGAATAACATGCGAGCGGCTATTGAGACTTCGTGATGATAGCCTCGTCCAGACGGGCCGTAATCTCGTTAATTCGTTTCACCGCCGGCGCTGGAATGCGACCGTCAGCCACGTCGATCAGGGGGCGCACCTCGACGAGCGCAGCTTGGATGTCTTGCAACAGTTTCATGTTGAACTCCGGCATCGCCGCGAGACGGGTTTGAAAATAACCAAGCAGGTCTGGCTGGTGCAGTAACTCCGCGCCTTCGTCGGAATAGCGCTTGTTTACCACGGTTGTGAGGACTTGCGTGCCGCGCAACCAACCGCCCAGGCTCACCAGCTGCGACAACTTCTCGTCGTGCACTTCATTCATCGCCGACTGCACGCTGTTCTGGGTCCGGTCGAGCTCGCGCCGCACGTTTTCCCAGTTCCGCTTATCCGCCGCTTCCGTGATGGCTTTCGCATGCGGCGTGATGGAATTGCCCACGCCGATGCCTTTCGCCAGACCGAGCACGCGCTGGCCGATTTCCTTCACGGTTGGGGCATCTTCCGCCTGCACAGCGATGAAGCCGTCCGCGATGACGGTGCCCAGGAGCAGCGCAATCCGCGGACGTTCCGTGAAGTTGCTCCCCTTGTCGTTACGCACGTACTCGCGCCAATTCACTCCGCCCAATTTGTTGAGCGCTCCGAACACTTCGTTAGGTAGAGGAACAACGACGTCCTCGACCTTCTTCGACAGCTGCTTCACGTCGATGTGCTTCGGCGCCTCGGCTGCTGGCACGCTCAAGGCGAGGCCCGCGAACGCGGTCAGACTTACTTTAAAAAATTTCGCAAATGTAATCATCGGCACGCTTCGACTGTTGATTTCGCCTTCGTATTCAGGAATTAGTGGTGAACTTAGACAGAACTGTGACGCGCACAAATTTCAGCTGCTCAAGAATTTGACTCTCCTGAATCGAACTCACATCGGCGCGCGGTGGCATCGCTCGTTCTTTCCGACGAGAACGGTGCGAAGTCGAACATGAAAGCCGCGCGCTTGCACAGCATCCTCGACACGGCCGCGCGGAAGCGGGTGCTCGTGATCGGCGATCTCATGCTGGATGAATTCGTTTGGGGAAAAGTGGGGCGGATATCACCGGAAGCGCCGGTTCCCATTGTCGAAGTCACCGGCGAGAGTTTCTATCCCGGAGGTGCCGCAAATGTCGCGCGTAATCTGCGGGAATTTCTCGGCCAGGTCTCTGTTGCAGGAATTTTCGGAACCGATTCCAGCGGTCGACGCCTGCGGGAACTGCTCTTTACCCAGGATATTGATATTCGTGACGCGATTGAGGATCCGCAGTTTCCCACCATCGTCAAGACCCGCATCATCGCTCGACAACAACAAGTGGTGCGAGTCGATCGCGAACAAGTGCGTGCTCCATCCGCCGCGCAGGTTGCAATGGTTGTCGAGCGTGTGCGAAAAGCGCTGTCGCAGATCGACGCCATCATCTTCGAAGATTACGGAAAGGGTTTCCTCACCGCTGAACTCGTGCGCGAGATCTGCGACGTTGCGCTGACGGCCGGCAAGATCGTCTCCGCTGATCCCAATCCGCGGCACGCCCTTGCATGGAAAAACGTGACGGTGGTGAAACCGAATCGAGCGGAAGCATTCCTCGCCGCCGGTGCCGCGTGGGCGGACCCGATCGATTCTCCCCAGAATGATGAAGCACTGCGCAAAGTCGGCGCCGCCTTACTCGAGAAATGGGACACCAAGCTGGTGCTTATCACGCTAGGCGAGCAAGGGATGATGCTTTTCCAAAAGGCCTCCGAGCCTCACCACATTCCGACGAAGGCCCGCCAGGTGTTCGATGTTTCCGGAGCGGGCGACACCGCCATCGCTTTACTCACGCTCGCTCTCGCGGCGGGCGCTTCTCCCATCGAAGCAGCCGAAATAGCGAATCACGGCAGCGCAGTTGTTGTCGGCAAACTCGGGACCGCAACAGTGACGCGAAAGGAATTGGTGGCCAGCTTCGAAGATGACGCGCGAAACTGACGACTCTGCGCCGGCAATTTTCCTGGATCGAGACGGTACGATCATGCGCGACGTTGATTACTGCGATGACCCTGGGGATGTCGAAATCCTTCCCGGGGTCGCTGACGCGCTACGGCGACTAAAAGGTGCCGGGTACAAGATTATCGTTGTCACGAACCAAAGCGGGATTGGACGCGGCTATTTCGACGAGACCGCTTACCGTGCGGTTGAACGAGAGGTGGAACGTCAGCTCGGCGATGGCGTTGTGGAGGCGACCTATTTTTGCGCCGACGGGCCCGAGGCCGCATCCGATCGGCGCAAACCTGGGATCGGCATGGTGCGGGAGGCGCAGAGAGATCACCGACTGGATCTGACCCGATCATTTATGTTGGGCGATAAGAAGAGCGATATTGATTGCGGACGGGGCGCGGGCCTCCAGACGGTTTTGGTGCGCACTGGATACGGCTCCCGGGAGAATGATTGCACGCCGGATTTCATCGCGGCCGATGTCCCGGCTGCGGCCGAGATAATCATTAGCAGACACAATGGCTAAAGCGCTCGGTATCATACCTGCGCGTTGGTATTCTTCGCGATTTCCGGGAAAACCATTGCATCTAATCGCGGGTAAACCACTTCTGCAACACGTCTGGGAACGAAGCCGGCGCGCCAGAACACTCGACGCGGTCGTTGTTGCGACCGACGATATACGAATCGCCGAGGCCGCCTTCGGCTGGGGAGCGGAGGTTGCCCTCACTTCGCGGGCACATCGAAGCGGAACTGATCGCATGGCGGAGCTCGTCGCAAAGATCCGGGATGCCCGCTTCCTGATAAATATTCAGGGCGACGAGCCGTTGATCGAGCCCGGGCTAATCGATCGCATCGTTGGAGTGCTCCGCGACCACGCCAAGGTGCAAATGGTGACAGCCGCGCACCCGTTCTCAGAAACCGCGGACATTCGATCGCCTCACCAAGTCAAGGTAGTGCTGGATCGGAATAATGACGCCCTCTACTTCTCGCGCTCAGTGATTCCGTTTAAGCGGACGGCAAAAGTGCAGCCGCGCTACCTGCGTCACCAGGGAATCTACGGTTATCGCCGTGCCATGCTTCTGCGGCTTGTGCGCTGGAAACCGACGCCGCTCGAAATCTCGGAATCGCTCGAGCAATTGCGTGCGTTGGAGAATGGGGTAAAGATTCGGGTGGTCGTGACCGCTCGCGGCTCACCCGGCGTGGATACACTGGAGGATGTGCCGGCGGTCGAGCAGCAGCTTCTTGCCGGTGGGAAGCCGGCGGTGCAACGGAGACCTCGCAGGCACGTATGAAATATATCTTTGTAACTGGCGGCGTGGTGAGTTCGTTAGGCAAAGGCCTCGCGGCGGCAGCGCTCGGCACCCTGCTGGAGCTGCGTGGTCTACGAGTGGTTTTCCAAAAATTCGATCCCTATCTCAATGTGGATCCGGGAACGATGAACCCGTTTCAGCACGGCGAGGTTTACGTCCTCAACGACGGCGCCGAAACCGATCTTGATCTCGGGCACTACGAGCGTTTCACCAATTGCGTTCTCTCGCGCAACAACAATCTCACCAGTGGCCAGGTGTATGAG
>DASYVG010000020.1:0-4275 GCA_035937255.1 Chthoniobacterales bacterium
CCAAATCAACAAGCAAGCCGAAGAGGCCACCGGCGACTACGATAAAGAAAAACTGCAAGAGCGCAAAGCCAAGCTGGCTGGCGGTGTTGCGGTCATCAAGGTCGGCGCGGCCACTGAAGTCGAGATGAAAGAAAAGAAGGCGCGCGTGGAAGACGCATTGCACGCGACTCGCGCCGCGGTCGAAGAAGGTATCGTCCCCGGTGGCGGTGTGGCATTCATCCGCGCGCAGAAAGCGCTCGATGGTCTGAAGCTCGAAGGCGACGAAGCAGTCGGCATGGCGATCATCCGCCGCGCGATTGAAGAGCCGCTCCGCACCTTAGCCGATAACGCGGGCCAGGAAGGCGCGCTCATCGTGCAGGAAGTGAAGAAGCGCAAAGGCAACGAAGGTTACAACGTCGCGACCGACAAGTATGAAGACCTGGTGAAGGCCGGTGTGGTCGATCCGACTAAGGTCACGCGGAGCGCTTTGCAAAACGCCGCTTCGATCAGCGGCCTTCTGCTCACCACGGAAGCAATCATCACCGAAACTCCTGAGAAGGAGAAGGGCGGCGGTGGCGGCATGCCTGGTGGCGGCGGCATGGGCGGAATGGGTGGCATGGGCGGCATGGACTACTAAGCCGAACCATCAGCTAGAACTCGAAGGGCGCTGCGCGAGCAGCGCCCTTCTTTTGTACCGCCGCCGTCCTGCGTGAACCGCCAAAAATTGGGGTTCTGTGTCGCGCCGGCTGTTTGCCGCACGGTTTTAGCTCCTCATCTCTGCTGATCCCGATATTCGTCGCGCATGAAAAAATACCTGGCCTCTCTCGCGGTGCTGTTATGCACGCTCGTTGTGGCTACCGCGGCTCCTCCATCTGATAAGTCAATCGAGCAGATGATGAGCGTCATGCAGGTTGAAAAGATGTTGAACCCAGATGCTCGCGCAGATGGACATGGGAATGCGCGCAGGCATGGAGCAGGGCCTGCGGCAATCGCTGCACGGAGGTACACCGACATCCGGTCAGAAAGCGAAGATGGATGAATTCCAAACAAAGTTCACCGCCATCCTTAAAGACGAGCTTTCGTATGCCAAAATGAGAGATATCTATCTGCAGACCTACCGTGAGACATTCACGCAGGACGAGGTAAACAGCATTATCACGTTTTATAGCGCTCCGGCGGGCAAGGCGATGGTCGAAAAAGTGCCGATTGCAATGCAGAAGGCGGCAACCCTGACGCAGGCCCGCCTCGGACCGTTCATCCAGAAGCTCCAGACGATGGCTGAGCAGTTCGGCAAAGATCTGGAGACGAAGAAGTAGTCACTCGTTTGAAGACGGATTGCAGGAATGCGGCGGTCTCTCGCCGGCCTGTTGTTCACGGCTGGAGTCTCGAGAAGTGGCGGTTCTGAAAGCATGAGAGAGGCTGCAGACGATCCAATTGCGGGCGACAATCTGGCAACTGCTGCGAAAGTGAGGGATGAACCCCTTCGTTTACCGGCTCGCGTCCGTGCTGGTCGCATCGGGCTTTAGCGCTACGGCTTCACCGGCGGCGGCGCAGTTGGATCGCTGTTTGGATGCGCACGGCGGCGTCGCGAAATGGAAGAGCTACGGCGCGGTCGAGTTTGATCTGACGTGGACCTCCGCAAAAGGCACGAAAAAGGACCACCAGCTTTTCGACCTGCGCAGCCGGGCAGGCTTGATCACGAGCGACAAGTACACGCTCGGCAATTCGAATGGCGAAGTTTGGATCAAACCGGGGCTGGACGCGTTGGGTGGGACGCCACCGCGCTTTTACATGTGGACGCCGTTTTACTTTTTCGGGATGCCGTTTGTCTTCGCTGATCCCGGCGCGACGGCGGAGTCACTCGGAAAAAAGAGCTTCCAAGGACAGGAATACGATTCGTTCAAGATCAGCTTCAAGAAAGGCACAGGCGATACGCCGGACGACTTTTATGTCATCTATGTCGACCCGGGGTCCGGGCGCCTAAAGCTCGCGAGCTACGTCGTAACTTTTCCTGCGATGCGCAAAGACAAACCGATCGAGCAGCTCGAGCAGCACGCGATTGTGTTTCAGGAATGGCAATCCGTGGATAAATTGCAGGTTCCGAAGAAGGCGCCGTTTTATAAATGGACGGACGGGAACCTCGAGGGCGAGCCGTTAGCGACACTCGAGTTTTCGAACGTGCGTTTCACGGAGAAGTCGCCTCACCAGTCGAAGTTCGCAAAACCAACTGACGCCGTAGTGGCGCCTTTGCAATAACCCGGTCTAAGCCGGGGCTGGAAACTGGGACGAGGCGAAGCCGACGGCTGCCGCAGCGCTTCAAGTCTCCAATGCATCGAGATCGGCGAGGTCCTGCGGCCGGCCGACAGCCCGTTTGTTTGCGATCAGCAGTTCTTTGCTGAGAAATATGACCGGCAGTCCATCAACGTCACCGGACACCTTCGAACTGAATGCGTCACCTATCGTGACACCGGTGATGCTGGTGAGCAGGTCGATCCGATTGGGCGCGCGTCCGAGCTGGATGACCTGGTCCGGCTCGGTGAAATCGGAGGCGTTGATCTGTGAATCCGTGAATCCAAATTCCTGCAAAACTTGCATGAGCTTCCTAGCATTGGGCGTGCTCGGACGGATCAGGATATCGAGATCGCCCGTGAAGCGTGGCCGCGCGTGGAAAGCGAGGCTATAGGCGCCGACAATCAGATAGTCAACGTCGCGAGAGTTTAGTAACTTGATAAACTCTCTCAAGTCGTTGCTCAGGTGCATGGTTTAGCAATTCGACGAGAATCTTTAGCCGCTCGTTAGGTGTGAGATTTTTGTAGAAATCGCAGTCTACTCTAGCCGCCTCGTCTTGATCGGCGAACTTACGGACCGTTTTTTCCACCTGAACATTATAGCAAATGCGGTCTTTTAGCCGAGGAAAATTTGCAGGCCTGTAGCCGCCGCCGTTGCCCATCATTAACGGCGTTGATAACGCGAAGATGCTCACGCTTCTCGGCCCCCTGCCGATGTCCGCGCAATGTCATTGAATGGCGTATTCGCGGTATGTGAAGAACGAGCTCGCAGTGTTGGATCAATCATCTGACATCCGGCACTTGCTCGGTTTCGTGCAGCCGACCGTAGTCGACGGTGAGTCGACCGTCATCAAGCTCAGTGTAAACATCAACGAAGCGCTCGCCGAAACGCACGTCACGCCACGAGTAATCTCGCTGGCTCTGCACCGACGCCGCCATCACGATTTCGATAGAGACAACCGAGGCGAGAAAGAATGAATCGCTCGCCTCCAGAGTTTCGCGAGTCATGCCGTAAAGAGGACTACCCTCGTCGATCGTGTGACGAATCGTGAGCGCAGCTGGAAAGCTGATCATACGTTGCGGATACAGCTTCAACTCGTAGAAACGTCGTACGTCTTCTCCCTCCCGCACCGTTTCGTCGCGCGAAAATATCATCCGAAACTTCGCCTCGACCATGCTCGTGTGGCGCAGGTTTGCGACGCGGAACATCAATGTAGGTCGGCCGTCGAAACGACCAAGAAGCACTGACTTACTGAAAAGGATTCGTGCGGTCGGCCGTGAGAACCGGACGAAGATCAATCCGGTGATAACCGCGACCCAGAACATCCCGACGATGATCTCTATCGTCGTAATGATATGTCCGTACACGGTCGCGGGATACATGTGACCGTAGCCGACCGTAGCCAGAGTTTCGACGCTGAAAAAGAACGCGGCCGGGAAGGAACCTGGAGTCATAGCACCGATGCAAGGGCCGCCCACGGCATAGGCAGTGGCGAAGACTAAATTGAGAACGAAGTAGCACCCAAGAATGAAGAGTGCGAACCGCGGCCAGCTCAGAGACAGAATCCAGTGATACGTGTCACGCCAGTCACGTCGGGCGGCGTTGATCTTCAGGAATTCGATCCGTCCAGAACGAACGGTGATCGGCGCTGGATTCTTCTTCATCTCAAGGAGTCGGTTACAGGTTTGCGACCAAAGTCGCATGATTGCCGAAATCGAACAGGTCCATCCAGCCTTTAACGGCGACCGGCAGTTCGATGTAGCTGACGCGGTCACGAAGAACCTGGCATTCCCAGGGCAACCTCGGTCATGAAGGAGCTGTCGATACTGTTGGACCGAGCGCTACCGCCGCCGCCACGTGGTCAGGAGATTGGCCCGGCGCAGCTTGCAGTCATCGCGGACCAGCGCAAATCGAAGCGTGTTGCCGTTTCTGCGAAAGCGGTAGACGCCTTCTCCTTTGCATCGCTTGGGCATCAGCCCGCCGGTGCCGATCACAGTGATGGTGTCG
>DASYVG010000021.1:0-2634 GCA_035937255.1 Chthoniobacterales bacterium
TTGGTTTGAAACATCATTCCGGAAACGAGTCCGGATTTGCCCAGCACCGGATTGTTGGTGGCGAGAATAACGCGGTCGAAGTTAATCCAATGTCCGTGCGCCTGCGCGCGCTTCTTTTTTGCGTCGAACTTCGTTACCGCGGAATTCTCGAAAATGTGACTGCCGTCGCGCTGAATCAGCTGGGCGAGCGCGGCCAAAAATTTTAGCGGATGAAACTTGGCCTGATCGGCAAAACGCACGCCTGGCGTTTGCATGAACGGAACGCGGTCGAGATAAGCCGCGTTAAAGCCAAATTCATTGGCTAACTTCGCGTCCTTTTTTAGCTTTGCGCGTTCGTCGGATTGACCCCCGCTCACCGGGGCGTGCAAATAGCCGGGCACACGCGAAAACTCGCAGTCGATCATTTCGGTCCGGACGATCCGCTCGATCTCATCGATCGCGGCCGCGCCTGCGTCCCAGGCAGCTTGGGCATGTTGCCGGCCAAAAGTTTTAACGAGTTCATGCAAACGCGCGTCGGTGACACAGGTGAGGTGCGCCGTGGTGTGGCCGGTATCCCGCGATGCCAGCCGTTCACGCTCGAGCACCGCCACGCGCAAGCCCGCCTTCTTCAGGAGATACGCCGCCATGAGGCCGGTCACCCCGGCGCCGACGACCAGCACATCAACGGAAAGCGAGCGAGCGAGAGGGCGAAATTTTGGGAGCTTGGCGGAATCCAACCAATAGGAAGTCGTGTTCATGCGCTTTCACCTATTCGTTGGACGCCTCTCTTTCAGATGCTCGATGAAAAGCTTCTTCTCGCGCCGCCGCACAAAAAAGTTTCGGGGCAGATTTGTTTTTGCCGAACGCGCGTCCGGTGAAATCAACTCGCGAACGCGTTCCACCACATCGAATCCGACGTCGGAAATTCCGCGGCTGCGCAACCAGCCGAGAATGGTCCGTCGTTGAATCGCGATCGGCATATTTCGAAGTGTTTCGACCCGCAGTGTCGCTGCACGAGTGATCGCGGCGTCTGTCATGGAATCGAGCAAAGCCTCCTCGTCGCTCCAAATTTGCGCGGCCCGCCAGATCGCCCGGCGGACGTCGCGACCCAACTGCCGCTGGAGGTAGGGCAGCACTCGATGGCGAAGGCGGTTTCGCGTCGCGTCGAGGCGCGAATTGGTTTCGTCCTCGCGGAATTTCAAGGCGTGACGCCGAACGTAGGCGTCGATCTCGCGGCGCCAGACCCCGAGCAGCGGTCGAACGAGCGTCAATTCCAATCTACCTTCGCGGCGCGAGCTGACCGCGCGGATTGACGCTACCCCTGCTGTGCCAGTGCCGCGGAGGAAATTCAGCAATGCGGTCTCAACCAGATCATCCGCGTGGTGCGCGAGCAAGACGCTTCGACAACGGCGGCGCGCGGCGACCTGCGCGAAGAATTGGTAACGCGCGACACGACCGGCCATTTCGACCGAAGTCCCATTTTGAGCTGCTAGTCGCCTCACCTCGACCGAACCGATCTCCGCTTCATACCCATATTTTTCTGCGAGCGCGGCGACAAACGCGGCATCTGACCGGCTGGCACGGCCGCGCAGTTTATGATCGAGGTGGCAAACAATCAGACGCTTAAATCCGCGCTGGTTAAGCCAGTGCAGCAGAGCGACGGAATCACGACCTCCGGATACGCCGATGAGATACCGTGCTGTCGGCGCAAACCCTGCGAGCATTTCCGTTGGCCAACCACTCGACACTGATCGCGTTTTCATCCTGAAAGAGGAGGCCATCCGGAAACGACGGCGTCAAGCCGAGCGGGCGCGGAACAGAAAGACGCGAAACAATCCCATTTGACAAATGAATGAACGTTCATTCATTACGCCCGATGTCGTCCCGTCTTGACACGCCGACCGACCGCCGCGAGCAAATTCTCCGCGCTGCGATGATCTGCTTTGCGCGTCGGGGTTTTCACCAAGCCAGCATGCACGACATCAGCGCTGAAGCTGGCATCAGTGTCGGTCTGATTTATCGCTACTTCGAGAACAAGGATGCGGTCATCTCCGCGATTGCGGATCAGCACAAGCAGCGCGTTCAGGAGCTGCTTGAGCGTGCGCGGCAAGCACCAAGCTTACTGGAAGCGCTCGAGGTGCTGTTCACCGCGCATTGCTGCGATAACACGCCGCAAGTGATCTCAGCCTTCGTCGTCGATCTCTTTGCGGAAGCTGGCCGCAATCCTCGCGTCGCCGATCTTGTGCGGGACGTCACGACAACTGCGATGAAAGGCGTCACTGATTTGATCGCGAAATCACCGGAAGCGCTTGCCGGCATGCAGAACATGTCGCCGCGCGAGCTCGCGGAACTGATCTTCGCGTTGAATGATGGGATGCTGATGCGCGACGTGCTCGCCATGCACCGTCCACCGGAACAAATTCGCGAGCGTCAGTTGAAGGTGGCGCGGAACTTGTGGCGCTTGCTGTTCAGTCACTCACCCGAAACCGCGATCGCCTAAATCTCAGTCTAGATCCTCATGAACCCCAACCAACCCAAGCCCAGAAGATCGCGCGGTGCGGTCTTCAAGATCGTGCTCGCCCTCGTTGCTGTCCTGCTGGTGGTCGGTGGCATCAAAGTTTTACAAATTAAAAAGATGATCGCGATGGGGGCGAA
>DASYVG010000022.1:0-2280 GCA_035937255.1 Chthoniobacterales bacterium
GCACATTCGCGTGTGCACGATTTGTCCGAGCCCGCGCAAGTGTCCAATATCCGCGCGACGGTTGATCGCAAGGGGCGCTGCCGGGTTGGATGCGAAGAACTGCAGATCCTCTGTGCCGACGGCCTCTCCTTCGAGCAACAGTTCCTGCGCCTCGCGGCGATCGCACGGCGGGAGCAATGGAGCTTCGCCTTCGAGCCCGACGGCACGGTAGTCTTCGCGAAGCTCGACACGCAAGCGAACGCATCGCATGGCGTCGAGGCGGGCAGGAGACTGTGCCCCTGATCTATTCCTCGTTTTAGTTGCTGGTTACTCCGCCTGGTTTAAACGCGAACGCGAAAACCACGGCGACGATCAGGAGCACGAAGGAGACGAGGTAGTTCCAGGCGATTCTCTCCTTTAGGAAAGTCGCGGCAAACACAATGAACACCGCCAGCGTGACCGCTTCCTGGATGATCTTGAGTTGGAAGCCGTTGAATTGACCAAAGCCCCACCGGTTGGCGGGAACAGCGAAGCAATATTCAACGAACGCAATTAGCCACGAGATGACGATCGCTTTCCAGAGCGGCCAGGCATGGCCGTATTTCAGGTGGCCATACCACGCAAAAGTCATGAAGATGTTGGAGCCGGTGAGAAGAAGGATCGTAAGCATATTGTTCGTGGAACGATGACGATACAGAATTGCAACGTCCTGCAACGGTCTCATGCATTGACCGGCTCGCGCTGGATTCGCTAAATTATGTCTCCGCCCGGGAAGAACGGCCAAGGGCGAGCGTTAGCGGTGGCGGGGGGTTGACCGGCAGAGCTCGGCGCACCTCTATAGTTTCATCGATCCGCACGACCGGGTGCTCACCACGATCTTGCGCACTTCAACGAGATCGCGAAAGAATTTCACGCTACCTTACGCGTATCTACTTCAGGCGCGCGTACGATCGCTCTCGATCCACAGACGCACCGGATCTATTTGCCTTCCGCACAATTTCAGCCGCCGCCCAGCCCGTCACCCGGTGCTTCTCCGGGACGACCGACGATTGTGCCGAATACGCTCAAGCTGCTGGTCTACGGTCCGGGCGAATAGCTGCGCTTTCGGACGACAAGACGCGGGACATACGCGAATCTTTTCTTCATGAAGATCATCTCACACATCACGACCTGCCTTATTGCCGCTCTCATACTCTCGGCCACGAGCGCCTTCGCGGCCGGGCAATCGGAAAAGAAGATGCTGGCTGAGGCAAAAGTTGATCGTACGCATGCGGAGAAGATCGCGATCGGCGCGGCGCACGGCGGAAAAATCAAGAGCAGTGAGATCGAGCGCGAGAAAGGACATCTGGTCTGGTCGTTCGACATCGCAAAGCCGAACACGTCCACGATCACCGAAGTGCTGGTGGATGCGAAGACTGGCAAGATCCTTTCGGTGCAGAATGAGAACGCGGCCAAAGAAGCGGCCGAGGCGCGCGCTGAGGCGCCAAAGAAGCACTGAGCCTCCGCTTGCGTAGCCTAACGAGAGCTCTAGTCCTCGCGTTTGCCGTCTGTACGTTTGCGGCTCCGCAGGCGTACACGCAAGGGGGGCCGCCGATGATCACCGATGATCCTGGCACGCCGGGTAATGGCCGGTTCGAAATCAATCTCGCTGTCGCGTTCGATCACCGTCCGCATGAAACCGCGTGGGATTTGCCCGCGATCGATCTGAATTACGGTGTCGGTGAGCGCATTCAACTCACGCTGCAAACCGCACCCGTGCTTCTGAAACGGAGCGGACACGGCCCGATCTATGGCCTCGGCAGCACGGAGGCGGCGGTGAAATGGCGGTTCCTGGATGAGGAGAGCGACGGCATCTCCGTCTCGATGTTTCCGCGCGTCATTTTTAATATTCTGCAGTCGTCCGTGCGTCGCGGGTTGGCGGAGGACGGGACTCGTGTGCAGTTGCCGTTTCAGGTCGCGAAGAAGTTTGGCGCGGTCAGCGTCGATTTCGAATGGGGGCCGCTGGCGAGCACAGTTGGGCGCAGCGAATGGCTCTACGGAATCATCGGCGGAATCGAGGCCAACAAAACAACCACATTCATGGCCGAGCTTCACGGCACCTCGCGCATGAACTTCGACCGCGATGTTCTGACCGTGAACGTCGGCATTCGCCAGAAACTGACCGACGCCTGGATCCTGATCTCATCTATCGGGCACGATGTCCGCACACCCGACGACGAGCCGTTCGCCTTCATCGGCTACTGCGGCGTGCAGTTGCTCTACTGAACGGCGTCTTCTTCGGATTTCTTCAATGCGCTTTCG
>DASYVG010000023.1:0-2170 GCA_035937255.1 Chthoniobacterales bacterium
GGACTGTTCGTGGTCGCGCGGAACACCGCGTTTACCTACAAAGGCAACCCGCTGAAGATGCAGCAGGTCGGTCAGGAACTTGGGGTCGATTTCCTTCTCGAAGGTAGCGTACGGAAAGCGGGCGCGCGTGTGCGAGTGACAGGACAACTCGTGAGCAGCAAGGACGGCGGTCACGTTTGGGCGGAGCGGTTTGACCGCGATCTCACGGATATTTTTGCAATCCAGGACGAGATCACCCACGCGATTGTCGGACAGTTAAAGGTCAAACTGTTGCCGCAGGAGAAGAAATCGATCGGGCAAACGCCGACCGATAATGTCGAGGCGTATACCTATTACCTGAGAGGGCGTCAGTTCCTGCACCGCCACTCGAAGTCCTACTACGACCTCGCGCGGCGCATGTTCGCAAAGGCTATTGAGTTGGACCCGCGGTATGCGCGCGCGTATGCCGGGATCGCTGACTGCGATTCTTTTCTGCTGCTCCAGTATCATGTCGATGTTGGAATCGGGAACATCCTGGCTAACACCGAGAAGGCTCTTGCTCTGGACGATCGGCTGGCTGAGGCGCACGCGTCGCGAGGCCTGGCATTATCTATTGAGAAACGCTTTGAAGAGTCCGTCGCTGCATTTGAGCAGGCAATAGCCCTGGATCACAATTCGTTTGAGGCGCACTACCTTTACGCGCGTGCGAGTTTTACCCAGGGCAAGCTAGAGCGAGCGGCCACGCTCTTCGAGCGGGCGGCTGAGATCAACCCGGACGACTATCAATCCTTGATCCTGCTGATCCAAATCTACCGATCGCTTGGCCGCGATCAGAAGAAGGAGAACGCTGCGCGGCTGGGCGTGGAGCGCGCGGAGCGTGAGCTGATCCTTCACCCGGAGGATCCGCGGCCGGCCTACATGGGTATCGCGGGCCTGATTGAGATGGGGGAAAAGGAACGAGCGCGCGAATGGATAGCGCGAGCGTTGGTCATCGGCTCAGATGACCCCCTGACACAGTACAACGTGGCGTGTGGCTACACCAAACTCGGCCAGACAGAGCTGGCTTTGGATCTAGTGGAGCGCCTGTTCCCGAACGTGGGTGAAGAAATCAAAATGTGGATCAAGCACGACTCGGACTTCGATGCTCTGCACAGTCACGCTCGATTCCAGAAGCTGCTTGCATCGGTTGCATGAGGGGCGGGGACGAAGTGCATCGCGTCTAGACGCGAACACTTATCTGGGAGGCGCGAACGGTAATCGACGGTCCTAACTCTGTTTCGGGAAATCAGTGCCACGCGAAACGGCTTCATACGCAGAGAATTCCTTGCGCAGGACGTCAAGCTTCGTCATCGCGAGGTCTAAAGCCGCGTTGCCCAGAGGAGTGGGTGTCGCGGATACGGGGACTCGACCGCGTCGACGATCGCGCGAGCCGCGCGCACCGGATCGCCTGCAGCCATCGAAAAAGCAAACCCCCGGCCGTGCAATGATATACCTGAGTAACGTATATCATCGCTTGCGGCAGCATTGTTCAGTAACACCCGGCTTATTCGGTGCGGAAACCCGTCGGATTTAACGCGGCAGCTCGACATGTGCCTTCAGCCGAGCGAGCGCTTCGTCCCACTGGGCGGACACGAGGTTCAGGTAATCCTTCACCTGCATCAACGGCTCAGGATTCAGCTCGAACAGGCGCAAGCGTCCGGCCATCTCGCCGCGGACAACTCCGACGCTTTCCAGCACCTGCAAATGTTTCGTGATCGCCTGCCGGGTGATCGGGTGGCCATCCGTTAGCTCGGAGATCGAGCTGGGCGATTGATTGAAAAGGCGCGCAACGAGCCGCAGCCGCGTTTCGTCGCCGAGCGCGGCGAAGATCAGAGCGTGCAGCCGCAACTGCCGCGCGCCGGCGAGGCCGCTAGGACGCGAGCGCGACATGCTCCTCGATGTTCGTGAGCTGCGCGGACCAGCCCTTGTCGTCCATCCGAAAGGCTTCGTCGCGGCGATGCGGTGGAAGTTTCGCGAAGCCCGATTCCGTGACGGTGAGCAGAGTCTCCCCGCCTTTGTCTTCCAGTGTAAACTCCACCAGCGTAGGCGTCTCCTTCGAGTAATCGACGCCTGGCTCGATGGCATACGGATGCCACGTGTAGGAAAAGTAACTCTCCGGCTCCAGCTTCTGCACGGTCGCTTCCATCCGGAT
>DASYVG010000024.1:0-2810 GCA_035937255.1 Chthoniobacterales bacterium
GGTTTGCTCGAGATGTCGTAAACGACCCGATTGACGCCGTTCACTTCGTTGCAGATCCGGCTCGAGATTCGCGCCAGCAAATCATACGGCATGCGCACCCAATCGGCCGTCATGCCATCCTGACTTTCGACAATGCGCAGCGCGACCGTATTCTCGTAGGTGCGCTGATCACCCATCACACCAACACTGCGCACAGGCAGCAGGACGGCGAACGATTGCCAGACTCGATAATACCACTCCGCCGCTTCCATCTCGGTAGTGACGATCGTATCGGCATCGCGCAGGATCTGCAGCCGTTCCGGCGTGACTTCGCCCAGAATCCTGACCGCGAGTCCCGGGCCGGGAAACGGCTGCCGAAACACGATCTCTTTCGGTAACCCGAGTTGCAGCCCGGCCTGGCGGACCTCGTCCTTGAAAAGCTGGCGCACCGGCTCGACCAGCTCGAAATGCATCTTCTCCGGTAACCCGCCCACGTTGTGATGGCTCTTGATTAACGACGCCGGGTTATCGCCGATCGCGACGCTCTCGATCACATCCGGATAAAGCGTTCCCTGGGCGAGAAAGTGGTAGCCCGCATGTTCATCGGCACCACTCGCGCGCTCTTCGTTCAAAAGCTCCTGCGTGGCATGCTCGAAGACCTTGATGAACTCATTGCCGATGATCTTTCGCTTTTGCTCCGGGTCGGTTACTCCCTCCAGCAAACGGAGAAAACGCTCGGAAGCGTCGACATACTTCAAACGCACGTGAAAATTCTCGACGAAGACCCGCTGCACGATTTCGTCCTCCCGCGCCCGCAGTAAACCGTTGTTCACGAAGATGCACGTCAGCTGATCGCCAATCGCTTTGTGCAACAAGGCCGCGACCACGGACGAATCGACCCCACCGCTCAGACCCAGCACCACTTTGTGATTGACCACCTGCTCCCGGACGCGGGTGCAGGCTTCGTCGACGAACGAGCCCATCGTCCAATCCATCGAGCAGTGACAAATGTGGTAGACGAAGTTCTGCAGAATCTCTTTCCCGCGCGGCGTGTGCGCGACTTCCGGATGGAATTGCAGCCCGAACAGTTTCCGCTGCGGATGCTCGATGGCGGCGAAATGAGAATTGTCGGTGCGAGCCGCGGCTCGGAATCCGGTCGGCAAGGCCGTAACTTTGTCGCCGTGACTGTTCCAGATATCGATCTGCGCAGCGATCCCGGCAAATAACTCAGAGCCATTAGAGACGTGCAGCAGCCCCGCGCCGTATTCGCGCCGCTCGCTGAACTCCACCTGCCCTCCGAGATGCAGCGCCATCAGTTGCATCCCGTAGCAAATGCCGAGGACCGGAATACCGAGCGCGAATATCTCCGGGTCAACCTGCGGAGCGCGCTCATCGTAAACGCTCGCCGGGCCGCCTGAGAGCACGATGCCATTCGGCTTCAGAGCTGCGATCTCGTTCGCTGCCGTGTCATAGCGCAGGATTTCCGAGTAGACCTGGCACTCGCGAATCCGGCGCGCGATCACCTGAGTGTACTGCGATCCGAAATCGAGGATGACGATCTTCGAGTGGGTGGGGCGCGCCGCCGGCGGCACCTCGCTAATGCTGTCCCGGGTCCGTGTTTCTTGACTCAACGTCGGGGTCATCTGAGCGATCGGGAGGAATGAGCTGGCCGCCCCCGGTGATTCCTCGTTGGAGCTTGGTCGGCACTTCGTTCACGGTTTGCTGTTCCAACTCATCCGCGCACGCGCCGAGGAACATGGCGCTGCCGAAAACGAGAGCGGTGAGAAAACGTGTCACCGGTTCACGTTAAGGGCCGACCGCGCCATTGCAAGAAAATGCCGTGCGCGTCCGGCGCCGTCAGTGCGACCGCATCGGTTGGCGGAAACTCCGTTCCGCGGCGAACGTACGCGCGCATGATTGCGCCGGAAGTTTTGCTGCGCGGTTACGCCCTCGGCGTTTTCCCCATGGCCATGGAGGACGGCGAGATCGAGTGGTTCTCGCCCAACCCGCGCGCCATTCTGCCGCTCGACACCTTCCACGCTTCACACAGCCTTCGGCGAGCCTGGCGCAGCGGCGCCTTCGAGATCCGCGTCAACACCTGCTTCACCGAGGTCATGCGGGCGTGCGCTGCCCGCGAGGACACCTGGATCAACGGCGAAATCATCGCCAGCTATACGCGCCTGCACAAACTGGGCAGCGCGCACTCCGTCGAAGTCTGGCGAGAAAACACGCTCGCCGGCGGCCTGTACGGGGTGTCGTTAGGCGGCGCTTTCTTTGGCGAATCGATGTTCCACCGCTCCACGAACGCGTCCAAGATCGCGCTGCTCGCGCTCGTCGATCGTTTGCGCGAGCGCGAGTTTACGCTTCTGGATTCGCAATGGATGACGCCGCATCTGCGGCAGTTCGGAGCGCTCAACATCCCCCGCCCGCAGTATTTGCACTTGCTCAAATCCGCGGTCGATTTGCCGCGCAGCTTCGCCTCGGCCGCGGTGGGATGAAAGCGCCGGGCGCGCCACTGATCGCAACCGGACACATCGGTTCCCCTTGCTCCCGGGTGGGATTTTTGCATAGTGACGGCCCGGTCGAGCACGCGTCGGCCGCGTCTGGCTGGGTAGCTCAGTTGGTAGAGCAGAGGACTGAAAATCCTCGTGTCGGGGGTTCAATTCCCTCCCCAGCCATCTCTGCGGATTGCCTGATCACTAGCGATTTTACGCTCGATATAGTGTGTGCAAGTGGCATCGGCCGGGAACTGCCGAAAGGGAAAGAAATGCAAGGTTTAGGAAGGAAGTTTGTCATGCAGCCCGAGCGCGCATCTGGGGAGCACGCGACTC
>DASYVG010000025.1:0-1953 GCA_035937255.1 Chthoniobacterales bacterium
CCTGTAGAACCAGCAACTGCTCCAGCTCGGGTTGCACGCGCGCATGTTAGGAGCGGACCCGCAGGGCGTCAATCGCCACGCCGCTCTCCCGGCGCAACAGCGGTGGACGACACGACGACATCGCGCTCAGAGAGCGTGTAAAAAGATCCACGCCTGTTATTTCTTAACCGTGCCGCTCCATCGGCCCGCGTGGATCCGTCAGTTTGCGCGGCGGGAAAGGTTTAGAAGAATCGGCGTCAGTACGTTTCAACCGGGGAGCGTTTACCATCTTCGGCACTCCGGCGTGCAGCTCCTTCCGCCCCGAGAGTCGCGACGCGCAATTGCCAAACCTGTTGATCCAACTCGCGGAAAGCTTCTTCGGAGAAGACGGCGGGAGGATGCAGGGTCTGCTTGAAGCGTGCAACGTTTTCGCGCGCGCGATCCAGTTCGGCGAGTGGCAACGTTTTTAAGACTTCGTAAACCTCCGCAATTGCCGGCACTCGATGACAGATCATCGCCAGATCGTTTCCCGCCGTGATGGCGAGGCGAACCGTCTCATCGAGTCCATACTCATTGAGAATGGCGCCCATATCGAGGTCGTCGGTCATGATGAGTCCCCGGTAGCCGAGCTCTCGTCGCAGCAGATCGGTGATGATCCGATGAGAAAGCGAAGCCGGTTTTTTCACCGGTTCAAAGCACGGGTACCAACCGTGACAGATCATCATGCTAGAAACGGCCGGAACGAAATGGCGGAAGACTGCGAGCTCCTCGTGCTCCAGCTCTTCTCGTGTACGCGAGATCTTGGGCAAATCGTGATGGGCATCAACCGCCGCGGCGGAATAACCCGGGAAGTGCTTCCCGCAGCTTGCAATCCCTTGTGCGCGCATCGCCTCGTCGAAGGCTCCTGCGAGCTTTACCACCTCTTCCACCGTCCGTCCGTAACAACGCCCGCGCAGCGAGTTGTCGGCCTCGTCGTCGAAGGAAAGATCGAGGACGGGACAAAGATCTAGATTGAAACCGAACAGACGAAGAAGCGAACCAGTCAACTGACCATGCAGCCTGACGAGTTCAACATCGCCTTTCTCCCGGAGCTGCTGTACGCTGGGTGGCTCATTACCGATCAGGCGCAACCGTGAAACGCGCCCGCCTTCCTGATCGATGGTGATGATGGGCTCGATTGCGCTCAGAGCGCGCAAATCGTCGATCAACTGCCGCAGTTGCGGGGCGCTCTCGATGTTGCGCCCGAAAAGAATAAAACCGCCGGGCTGCACGCGCCGGAAAAGAGCAGCGGTCTCCGCATCGATGGCGGTGCCGGGCACGCCGGTAAGGATAAGTTGACCGACAGAATCGCGCTTCATATCGTCGCAAGTTAGATTCGATGCGTGCCACCGGAAAACGAAAACGCTGGAGCGTGCGCGCGTCGTTTTTCACTACGGGCAAAGCGGAAACCCCCCTGCACTGGTAGTCCCGATCTCGCAGCCCTCCATGCTTTGAAACGGATCGGCATCTACGGCGGAACGTTCGATCCGATACACCACGGACAGCTAATTCTGGCGCGGGAAGCGTTGGAACAGCTGATGCTCGAAGAGATTATTTTCGTTCCGGCAGCAGCCTCTCCACACAAGCTCGATCAACGGTTGACTCCCCCGGCGATCCGCGCGCAAATGCTGGAGGCCGCGCTGAGCGGCATGAGTTGTTTCTCGATCGATCGCTGTGAATTGAATCGGCCGCCCCCCTCGTACACGTTTGATACGGTCGAGGAAATTCGAGAGCGGGATCCGCAAACGGAGCTCTATTACCTTGTCGGCGCCGATAACCTGCCCGGGTTAAGAAGCTGGCACCGCTTCGAAGCACTGGAGAAGATCGTCCAATTTGTCGTGTTAGAGCGAACCGGCATGCTCAGAGAATCTCGATTCCCCACGATCCAGCGGCACATCGATATTTCGGCGACAGAAATCAGAAACAGGGTTGCCT
>DASYVG010000026.1:0-2321 GCA_035937255.1 Chthoniobacterales bacterium
TGAGGCTCCGTATTTTTGATTGAGACGATGAGCTGCATCGCGCATTTGCGGAACATCACGGATGCGATGCCCGAGGAGTTCAGCTGCTTCATCGAGATTCGGTGTCAGCAAAGTGGCGAGGGGGAAGAGCTCGCGCTCGCAGGTGTCGATTGCCTCCTTTTGCAGGAGTAAATCGCCACTCGTGGCCACCATTACGGGATCGACGACGATCGGCAGCCGTCGCGTCCGTTTCCTTCGCACGGTCGCCAGGATGTCCGCCACCTCGTGAACCAGTGCGGCCGAATGGAGCAGGCCGGTTTTCACGGCGGCGACGGGGAAAGCGTCAAATAACACCCGGATTTGCTCCCGCAGCATTTCGACGGGGATCGGGAAAATTCGCGTAACTTGGCCGGGAGTCTCGGCCACTACGCAGGTGATGGCATTGAGACCGTACACGCCCAGCGCGGTGAACGTTTTTAGATCCGCCTGCACACCCGCGCCCGCGCTGCTGTCCGATCCGGCGATCGTTAAGGCAACTTTAGCTGCAGGCCCGGCTGCCATCGCGAAATGCAGCGCGTTCTGGCGAGCCGGCTAGGTGCCGTCGCTGCCGATTGCCTCGACCGGACAGCCTTCCATCGCCTCTTTGCAGAGGGCTTCCTCTTCCGGACTTTCCGCCTGCTTGTAGACGAACGAATGTCCACCGTCGTCGTTTCGCTTGAAATTGGCCGGCGCGGTTTCGCGGCACAAGTCACAATCGATGCATTGATCGTCGACGTAGAATTGGCCACCGATGTTCTCTGGATATTTGTTCGCTGCGTCCGCCATGATCTTTTCCGTAAAATTGTCGGAGAAACTCACGGTAAAACCTTGCGCACGCAATGAATTTTTGAATTGTCATACTGATCTTGCGCAACCGACCGTCGGGCCAGCGTCGAAGAACAGGTGTGCCTGCCCGGAAGGTGTTGAAAACTGAAGCTTCCCAGACGCTGCGCGCTTTTCTGATCGAGCTTGCTGTCTACGCCGTCCTGGTGGTCGGGTACCTGTTCGCCATCCAGCACTTTTTCCTCGGCCGCCTTCTACAGCTCGAGGAAAAGCATCTTACACTCTACGCGGTCGTCGCTCTTGGGCTGATCATCGGTCAGGCGGTGGTGCTCGAGCTGATCACGACAGGTCTGTTACGTCTCCTGCGCGGCCGGTCGGAATAAGATGCACTTTCCGATCTCCGGCACCGACATCAGCCCGACGTATCTGGTTTTGATTGGGTTCCTGATCGGTATTATGGGCGGCTTTTTCGGGGTCGGCGGCAGCTTTATCGCGGGACCCGCGCTGCGTGCGGTCGGCATGGATTGGAATTATGCGGTCGGCACCGATCTCGCGCATATCGTCGGGAAATCGGTCGTCGCGGCCAAGCGCCACCGCGCTCTCGGCAACGTCGATCTGCGCCTCGGATTGCTCATGGCTCTCGGAACGATCGGCGGCGCGGAATGCGGCGCGCAGTTGATCCAAATGCTGAAGCGCACCGGAAATGTTAACTCCGTGGTAAGCTACGTTTCCATCGTCATTTACGTCAGCATTTCGACCTTCATGATCTGGGAAAGCTGGAGGACTCTCCGGTTACAGAAACGCACGAAGAAAAGCGGCGGCGGTCCGGCCGCTGCGAAACGCGACGAGACATCCTTCAAGCACGTCACCCGGGCGATTCAAAATCTGCAGCTTAAGCCGATGATCGCGCTGCCTACTTCAGGGGTCGCAGCTATATCTCTTTGGGTGATTATGGCCGTGTCGTTCGTCGGCGGATTGTTCAGCGGATTTCTCGGCGGCGGTGCCGGATACATTCGCATGCCGATGCTCGTATACGTGCTTGGAGTCCCGACGCACCTGGCAGTGGGGACTGAATTATTCGAGATCATCATTTCCGCCAGCTACGGCACCTTCAGTCATGCCGTGAAAGGGAACGTAGATATCTTGGTCGCGCTCGTCATGAACACGGGCGCCGCGGTCGGCGCGCAGATCGGTGCCATCGCCACGCAATATTTCGCCGGCCCGAAAATCCGTCTCGCCTTCGTCCCGTTGCCATTAATCGGCGCCGCCATCGTGATCTATACTCTCCTGACCGGACACAAACTGTAATCGCATGAACATCCTGATCTGCAGCGATGGCACCGATCCCGCCGATAATCCGAATCGTCTCGGTGGACTGTTCGCGACCGCCTGCGGCGCATCGGTCACCATCCTCGGCATTGCTGAACAATCTGCGGATGACCAATCGCTGCGGAGGGCACTGGAAGCGGAGGCCAATGGCCTTCGCGGACTAAGCCTCTCCCCGGAGGTGGTGGTCCGCG
>DASYVG010000027.1:0-3477 GCA_035937255.1 Chthoniobacterales bacterium
CGGTGCCGGTTTGCGTTCCCGGTGTCACAAGAAGTTTGGTCCCGCTGATCCCGATGGCCACGCTCGCGACCGCCGGCTTGTCGCTCTGGGCTGAATAAATGAGCGGAGAGATGACGGTGATCGCCGGGATCGAAACGATATTGGCGAGCTTGATAGGCTTGCTCGTGTCATAGCTGCGCAAGGGAACGGAATCGAAGGGCGTACCGAAGTTGTAGCGCGGAACGAGCGCAATGTTATCCACGACGGTCATGCCGCTGCCGGCCACACGACCGAAGACCGTGAAACCGCCGTTCTGCACGTCAAGCCCCACGTCCTGGTTCGTATTCGGATCGATCGAGTGCGAATTATCCGCCAGATTGATGAACCACTGACTGGTCGCGCTGTTCGGATTGTTCGCCACTTTCGCTATCGCGATCGTGCCCCGTTTGTTCGAAATCCCGGGTTCGTTTTGGATCGCCGGAAACGTCACGACCTGTGTGGCGAGTAGATTGTTCGGGTGCCCGGGATCGGCCGTCCCCAGAAATCCGCCGCCTTGAATGACAAAACCCGGGATCGATCGGTGGATAAAGCTGGAGGCCAGTTGTTGCGTCGTTGGATCGAGCGTCAAGTAGCGCCCGGCGTTTACGTAGTTCAGAAAATTTGTGACCGTGATCGGCTTTTGTTGCCCGTAAAGAATGACGTCTACGTTTCCCAGGACGGTCGACAATTCGACGGCGGTGGAAGCGTCGGGATCGTTGAAAGCGGCCGCGAGATCAATGGAGCGCCCAGGCGCTCCGCCAAAAGCGGTAAATCCTGCGATCGGACTGACGACCACGGGCGCTTGATTTTGCCCCAGCACCGGGGCGAGACCAGCCGCCACGAAGGCGCAAACAAAAAAGCAAATTCGGTTCATCGAGTAATTCTCTTACAGAATTAGGAGCCCGCTGCCAGCGCCGGTGTCTCTGCCGCTATTTTTTGATCTCCAGATACGTACGGGACCGCACTTTCCCGGTGCCGTGATCAATTGCTTCGATACGCATCTGCTTCAGAAACCATCGACCGTCGATCTTTTGCGCTGAGACCACTTCAAAACGCTTCGCCAATTGGCCATCCCAGCCGTAGCCCTCCATCCGCATCAGAGCGCCGCCCTCCTTGTCCACCCAGAGAACGACGTTGGCATACTGCGAGCTCTTGGCGGGCGCGCGCAGCTGGAGTTTCCAGCAGTTCCGGGTTCGGATGGAATCTTCGCCGAGCACGCGACCGTCAGGCCAATAGAGAAACTTCAGCGCCAGATCTTCGTAGGTCACGGCCGTTCCACGGACCTTGCGATCAAATTGCGCGGGCGTAATTTTCGCCACCCCGCTACTCGACAGTTCCTCCAGCCGGGAGTCGTTCTCGCCCAGCCGCAACTGCAGCGCTTCGGCGGGATTCGCAAAACTGTATTTGATGACGGGCCCCGCTTGCGTGAGGCGGAACGGGACGACGATCTCGTTTTCGCGCAGCTGGCCCTGTAAATCGATTTCCTGCTGCACCTGCTGCATTCGCACCGTCGCCAGAATTTCTTGCGCGGAGGGAGCTTGCAGCGCTGTCGCCGGCGCCGCTGCCCCTACTCGGACGAGCGTGCACGCGACGACGAAAACCACCGCGATGGCCGCATGAATCGCTTGTTTCGCGAGGCGATGCTCCCTATCGTGCCGGGCTGTTTGGCAGCCGTTCGGCGCGCGATGGATCAGCTTATTTTTCATCAAATCAACGAACGGTGGGCGAGCCCTGTGCTCGACTTGTTCATGGCGGGCCTCAGCAACGCCGAAATCTGGAAGCCGGTGCTCGTGGTGGTCGTGCTGTATGCGCTATTCTTTGGCGGATTCAAGGGCCGCGCGTTTCTTTTCTGCCTGCTCGTGTCGCTCGTCATCGCCGATCACTTTTTAGTCGATACCTTGAAAGCGGTGATCGATCGCCGGCGTCCCAAGCAAGTGCAGGCCGTCCGCATGGTGGAACTGCAACGGACCCGACCGGCGTTCCTAACTCTTTTCCGAACACCGACAATTCGATTTTCCGATGAGCGGGACCGGAAGCGCTCGGGTCCATCATTTCCCTCGGGACACACGACTAACAACGTCATCATCGCGGTCTGCTGCGCGCTTTTTTTTCGTCGCTGGGGGTGGCTCTACTTCCCTGTCGCCGCGCTCGTCGGCTATTCCCGCATTTATCTCGGCGCCCACTGGCCAAGCGACATTCTCGCGACTGCCTTCATGGCGACCGGCATCGCACTGCTGACGATGGCGCTTCTCGAAGAGATCTGGAAGTCGACCACGCGCAGGTGGATGCCGGAAGTTTTTGCCCGGCATCCCAGGCTGGTTGAACCGCACGCGTTATGACGAGGAGCCGGGCCGTCTGGATCTTTCTCGCGCTGCTCACCGCGATTCGACTGGCTTTGCTTGGAAGCAGTGAACTCACTGGCGACGAAGCGCATTACTGGATGTGGTCGCAACGACTCGCGCCATCCTACTTCAGCAAGGGGCCGGGCATCGCGTTAGTGATTCGTGGAGGCACAGCGCTCTTTGGTGACTCCGAATTCGGCGTTCGTTTCTGGAGTCCGATCCTTGCCGCTGGCACGAGCATCCTTCTGTTTTACTTCGCCCGGCGTCTCTTCAGCGAAACGACTGCCTTCTGGACCGTCATCGCGCTTAATGTCACCCCGATCTTCAACATCGGGAGTTTTGTCATGACGATCGATCCGCTTTCCATTTTCTTTTGGGTGGCGGCGATGTTCGTCTTCTGGCTCGCCGTTGAAAAAACGCCCGACTTCACGCTTTGGTGGCCGCTCGCCGGTTTATGCGTCGGGCTCGGTTTTCTCTGCAAATACACAAACGCGTTGGAGCTTGTCTCGATCGCGCTCGTCCTGGCGCTCGCTCCACGTTTGCGTCGCGAATGGAAGCGCCCTGGCATTTATGCGCTCCTCTCTGTTTTCGCGCTTTGCACGCTGCCGCCGATCATTTGGAACGCGCAGCACGACTGGATCACAATCGCGCATCTGCGCGCGCGCGGCAGCCTCGATGAAACGCCAGGCTTCCATCCGCTCGAGACGCTCGTCTATCTCGGCGAACATTTCGTTACCTACTCGCCGCTCTTATTCGGCGGTCTGATCATCGCCGTGATCGCGAACCGGCGCCGCTTTCGGCAGCAATTCAAAGTGCTCTTTCTCGTTTGGTTCGGTCTGCCGGTCTTCCTCTTTTATCTGCTGCTCTCCTTAAACAAAGCGGCTGCGCCAAATTGGGATGGCCTCGCCTTCCTCAGTCTGGGCGTCTTGGCTGTTTCTTACTGGCGCGAGCAAATCGAGGCGCGAGCCGGTCTGAAATACTGGGCCGCCGTCGCGTTGTTGCTGGCGCTCGGAATGAGCGCGCTGGCGCTGGACTCCGATCTTCTGCGAACGTTTGGCGTGAACGTGGCGCGACGTGATCCAAGTGATCGGATGCGCGGATGGAGGGCTGCCGCGGC
>DASYVG010000028.1:0-1616 GCA_035937255.1 Chthoniobacterales bacterium
AGCGCTTTCGAGGCCGACCTCGTAAGGGCGCGGATGACTCAGCTTTAGGATTTCCGGCGGCGCGCAGCCGAGCTGTTTCCGCGCATATTCACGGGCGGCGCGAATCTCCGGAACGCGATAAACGAGTTCGCCATCGCGGAAGATCGGCACGAGCAAATCCGCGAAGTCCGTCGCCGCGGGAATTTCTCTGCGCGCATTTGTCGTTGGATCGAAAATCGCGCACGGCTCAGCAATGGCGTGATCGATTTCGTAAATCGCATCGGCCTTGAATTGACCGTTCGGTTGGCAAAACCTGCGCACCTGCAACGATCCCGGACAGGAGATCTTCGCCGGCTCATCGGAAAGTTTGATGCGATATCGCCACGGTTCGCCAGGTCGCCGCACGGCGCCGAGTTTGTAAACGACGCCGAGCGCCGCATCCGGTTGTCCGGTGGCCAGCTTTGTTCCCACGCCCCAGATGTTGATCTTCGCTCCGCGCGATTTCATTTCCGCGATCGCGTATTCATCGAGATCGCCAGAGCAAATGATGGCCGCGTTTGCAAACCCCGCCTCATCCAACAGACGCCGCGCTTCGATGCTCAACATCACGCGGTCGCCCGAGTCGAGGCGGATGCCGATCGGTTCGTGACCATGCCGGCGCAGCCATTTGCTCGCGCTGATCGCCCGGCGCACGCCTTCCAGCGAGTTGTAGGTGTCCACGAGGAACACGCAGTTATTTGGCAGCGCTTCGGCGTAAGTTTGGAATGCCTCGGTCTCGCTCTCGAAAGCCATGATCCAGCTATGCGCTTGCGTGCCGCTCACAGGAATTCCGTATCGTTTGCCCGCCAGCAAGTTTGATGTGCCGGCGCAGCCTCCGATGTAAGCGGCGCGGCTCGCGCTCAGGCCGCCGTCCATCCCCTGCGCCCTGCGCAGACCAAATTCGACGACCGCATCGTCGCCCGCGGCCAGGCACACCCGCGCTGCTTTGGTCGCGACGAGGCTCTGGAAATTCAAAACGTTCAACAGAGCCGTTTCCACGATCTGGCACTCTATGATCGGTCCGCAAACGCGAATGAGCGGCTCGTTCGGAAACACCAGCGTCCCTTCCGGCATGGCGTCGATGTCGCACGTCAGTCGCAGCCCGCCCAGGTATTCAAGAAAGCCCGGGTCGAACAATGGCCGGCCATCATTGCCGGATTGCGCGGCGAGATAAGCGATTTCGGTTTCCGTAAAATGGAAGCCGCGCAAAAAATCGATCGCGCTCGCCAGTCCACACGCGAGCGTAAACTCTCCGCCAAATGGATTTTCACGGAAGACGACGTGAAACGCGGCCTGGTGATTCCTTAGCCCCGCTTTCCAGTAGCCGCACGCCATGGTGATCTCGTAAAGATCTGTGCTCAGGGCGGAGAAGACGTTGGCGATCGGCGCGTTCACGGCTTACTTTTTACATCGCAGTCTAGAGCCGTTGCGCGGCTGCGCGAATCGTTGCAGAACGAAGAACCGGGGGGGAGTCTTGGGGTCAGTCTGTGAATCTCGCTCATTTTCCCAGTGCAGCGAGGGGAGGCGGCAGATACTTCTGGCGGAACGCCAGCGTTTCAGCAGCGGCTTACCCGGCTTACGTGTCCAAGTTTGAGCTC
>DASYVG010000029.1:0-12887 GCA_035937255.1 Chthoniobacterales bacterium
CCGACATCCTGTAAGCGTTTCGCTAAGACAGGATCGGCGTTGATGTAGGGCAGGACAGTGAACCCCTCCTTCACGAGGACTTCAGCCGCGGCGAGTGTTTCGACGCCATCAGGCAACAGATAATGGGGATCGGGATGGATCTCGAGCTTCACCCACATCGGCAGCCCGGCAGTGGCGGCGAGACGCGCGGCACGGATCGCTTCCGCCGCCGTGCGTGCCCCGCTTGTGTTTGGCAAAAGGAGGAACCGTTTGGGGTCGATGAATTCGAGAATGTTCGCAAATGGGTCTTTTCGTCCCGACAGGTCGGCGCGGCGCAAGGCGACGGTAACGATTTCCGTGCCGCTGGCGATGAGCGCGTCGCGCATCACTTCGTTGGAAGCAAACTTGCCGGTGCCGACCAGCAAGCGCGATCCGAATTCGCGATCTGCGATTCTCAGCTTCGAAGGCTTGTCGGACATCTATTGCTCTTTCTGTCTCAACGTGTTCGTTCCGCTTATGCGTAATGTAACACTGAATGACGAGGAACGGGCAATTCTACTTCGCTAGGATCCCACGACTGAAGCGGATGGCGGCTATCAAAGGCTGCTTATAACTCTTCAAAACCTCATCGACGAAGCAACGGGCGCGATCGAACTTCCCGGTGTTCTTCTGGAACGCATTCCTCGATATGCGTTCGAATATGGAAATGGCGGCTGGGAAGAACGGCTAAAAAGCATTTTTCCCCGCACCCTCGGATCAGATCTCGGGCGCTAAACTACTAGTTGTACTCTTCGATTTTAGTACGAGCTTGGATTCGGAATGGTTCGGATTCGAGTCTCGATTCTACAAGAGCTACTTCCATTTTTTGCCTACGACCTGCGCCTCGGAGATTGCGTCGCGGGAATGCGGACGTTGCGCGAGCAATCTATTGACTTAATCGTCACGTCGCCGCCGTATAATCTCGGGATTCGCTATTCAAAATTTTCCGATCATCAGGATCGGAAGAGTTATCTGCACTGGTGTCGGAAGTGGGCAACGGAGATAGCGCGTGTGATGAAGCCCGAGGGCTCGTTTTTCCTGAACCTCGGCTCCGCGCCATCCAATCCAATGTTGCCCCATGAGCTCGTGCTCGCGCTGCGCGACATGTTCGTGCTGCAGAACACGATCCATTGGATCAAATCGATCAGCTTGGAGGAGGGAGACGGCATCTTCATTTCGCGGGGCCATTTCAAGCCGATCAGCTCACCGCGGTTCCTGAACGATTGTCACGAATACATCTTTCAACTTACCCCCGAGGGAAAAACGCCCATCGATCGGCTGGCGCTCGGCGTTCCGTACGCGGACAAGACGAACATCGCGCGCTGGGCGCACACGGGCGGCCACGATCGGCGTTGCCGCGGCAATACCTGGTTCATTCCGTATCAAACGATTCAGCGCCGGGAGAAAGAGCGGCCGCATCCGGCGACCTTTCCCGTCGAGCTGGCGGTGAATTGCATCAAACTCCACGGCAGTGCACGCGTGCAGACGATGCTTGATCCGTTCCTCGGGATCGGGAATTCCGCGATCGCGGCACAGCGCTGCGGCGTTCCGAAATTCATCGGCTTCGATGTTGATGAAAGCTACATCGCGGAAGCCGAGCGACGGATCGCATCGGCCAGCTCCCGCGGCTGATCGGTGCCGATCGCGAGCTGTTTGCCGCCGCGCAGCCGAATCGAGACGGCGTCCCAGCCCGACACGTTGTAAAGCCAGCCGAATCGGCTCAGGTGAATGCCCCAACCTTCCCACCACTTGATGCGCACTGGTGCGCACGACTCGATCTGGTCGAGCGGCACTTGTTTGTAGACAAACCCGGGGCCGAACGCCGCGCGCAAGCTCCTTTCATCGATTGTCACCGTTAGTTTCGAAAACACCCACGCGACGAGGAGGAGTGGAATCACGACGACCAACGCGACGCGCATGATCGGCGAGAGAAATGAGAGCGCGATGCCGAGGACGGCTGCGGTGATCAGCGGATAGAGAATCGCGGTCCCAATCTGCGTGTGTTGATACGTTGTCATAACAGCTCTCCAGTGCGCGGTTGATCGCTGCCGTTCGGCGCTGGCCGGAAACGCTCGAGCGGGCGAACAAGGTTTCCCGGCAGCGGACGGACACGATCGTAAATACGTTCCGCGATCGGTTTCGCGACGAGGTAACCGGCGGCGAACATCTCCATCCGCGCGTCCAGATTATCGATGTAATTGAGCGCCATCGCTTCCGGCGTTTTCGGGCTGACCGGTGAACCGAACTGCGGCTCGCCATGATGCGCGCCGATCAGATGCAAGAGGTGTAGCCGCGCGTCTTCCGAATCCGGCCTGCAGTTTTTCCAACCGGCGTTGTTCTCTTCCGTCTGCAGTTTGCGCCAGATCGAGTTCACCAATTCCAGTCCGATCGAGATATGGCCCATGAGCTCGCCGCGTTCGTCGAAACCCATCGTGAATCCGTCTTCCGGAAGATGGTTTTCCCAGAGTTTGCCGGAGTCGTGAAACAGGATCCCGGCGAGCAGCAGGTCCAGATTGAGTTGCGGATACAAGGGCGCGAGTTGCACCGCGACCCGCATCATCTGCGCGGTGTGCTCAACGAGTCCGCCGCGTCGCGCATGATGATAACTCCGCGCGCCGGCCGTGCGCCGGAACCGGTCGCCGTAGTCAGCCAGGAACATTTCGCCTAACGAGCGTAGCCGCGGGTCGGAGATTGAATGCGTCGCGGCGAGGATGTGATCCCAGTCCGCGGCCTGGCGGGCGCGCAGTTCGGCCGGGCCGGCGAGCAGATCGCGCTTCTCCTGTGGTGTCAGCGCCCGGAACGTCCAGCGCTTTGCATCGAGCCCGAATTGCGCATGCTGCGCGAACTCGCCCGACAATTCGATGAACTGACCGACGGGGAGCGAATCACACGCCTTGTATGATGGGTGATCGCTCCAGACGCGCAGCGTCATGCGATCGCACGCATCGGCCAGATGCAGCTCGCAGAACGGCTTGCCCTCGCGCGTCGTCTTGGCCTGGGCTGAATCCACCTGCACGTGGACGCGCGCAGGCACCCTCCCTTCCAGCGCGCGTCGTCGTATTTCGGTGATCGTCAACAGTTCCATGAGAACTCTAAGTTACCTCGGCGCTGGGGGCATTTGCAGCAACAAGTTCGGCGCTGCCGCGGCGGCGAATGTGTCTGTTCCCGGAGAGCGCGGCCGGCGACCGCGGTTACAAATTACGGCTTGGCCACGCCGATTACGCCGCAGGCAAGGCGCCCGCCGGCGTCACCGGTCGGCTGCGTTTTCAAATCGTCCGCTTTCTCGTGAACGATGACGGCATGCCCAACGATCGAATCGCTTCCGTTCAGCTTCATCACCTTGTCGGTCCACTCCAGATGCGCTTTGCCGGACGCATCAGCTTCGATGTTGCCGAGATCGCCGGCGTGACGATCAGCCGCATCAGGCGCGCCGTGCGGATGATTCGTCGGGTTGAAATGGCCGCCGGCCGATTTCGCATCAGGCGCCGAGCAATCGCCGAACTCATGAATGTGAAAACCGTGTTTGCCCGGTGTTAGCCCGGTTATATCCGCGACGACTTTTATCTGATCACCTGACGCGATGAACGTCACCATTCCCGCGATGCTGCTGCCGGTTGTGGGATGCAACACAGCGACCGCCTTCGTTGTGTCGCCTGCGAACGCCATCGAGCAGCTGACGAGAAGGGCGAAAAACGCGGAGAGAAATGCTGAGTTCATGGCGAAAGCTACAGCCGCCATCGAAAGATGGGAAGAGCGCCCTACTCGATCATCCGCTGCTCGATCCCGGCGTAAGCGTCGATCCTCCGGTCGCGCAGGAAAGGCCAGTGCGTGCGATGCTCATCCACCCGTGCCCATTCAATGTCAGCGACGACGATCTCTTCGCGATCGACACTGCCCTTTGCGATGATTTCGCCACTGGGCGCGCAAAGGAAACTCTGTCCCCAGAATTCGATCCCGGCACCGCCAGCCGGTGCTTCGTGTCCGACGCGATTGACGGCGGCGACGTAACAGCCGTTCGCGATCGCGTGGCTCCGCTGCATCGTCTCCCAAGCGGAATGTTGGGCCGCGCCATATTTCTCCTTCTCCGCCGGATGCCAGCCGATCGCTGTCGGATAAAGCAGGAATTCCGCGCCGCGCAGGGCCGTCAGTCGCGCCGCCTCCGGGTACCATTGGTCCCAGCAGACGCAGACGCCGATCTTCCCATACGGCGTGGACCACGCGCGGAAGCCAAGATCGCCGGGTGTGAAATAAAATTTCTCGTAGAACGCCGGATCGTCCGGGATGTGCATTTTGCGATACTTCCCAAGCAGCGCGCCGTCCGCGCCAATGATCGCCGCGGTGTTGTGATAAACTCCCGGGGCACGTTTTTCAAAAAGCGACGCCACGATCACGATCTGCAATTCCCGCGCGACCGCGCCTAACGAGTTCGTTGTTGGCCCCGGAATTTCCTCGGCGAGTTTGAAATTCGCGTGATCTTCGGATTGGCAAAAATACTGCGAGCGGAACAGTTCCGGCAGGCAGATGATCTGCGCTCCCTGCGCTGCTGCGCCGTGCACCTGCGAAATCGCTTTGGCCAGATTTTTCTCTGGCTCCACTGCGCATTGCATCTGCACCAGCGCAACTCTGGTGCTGGCCTCGGCCATCGTTACTTCACCGAGTCAGCCGGCACGATCCTGACGCTCTCCAGCGTCACCCGCTTTATCGGTTTGCTCCGCTCGCCGGAGTTGCTCATCGTGGTCGGGATGTCGCCAATCTTTTCGAGCACATCGATGCCTTTGATGAGTTTGCCAAACGTCGTGTACTGATGATCGAGCCTCCTCGCATCCGCGAGGCAAATGAAGAACTGGCTCCCGGCTGAATCCGGATCGCTGGAGCGCGCCATCGAGAGGACGCCTTTCTCGTGCGACTTGTTGTTGAATTCCGCCTTGATGCTGTAGCCCGGATCGCCGGAGCCGTAGCGCGACTCTTTCGACAAATCTTTCGTGAGCGGATCGCCGCCCTGAATCATGAAGGCCTTCACGATGCGGTGGAACGCGGTCCCATCGTAAAATCCGGAGCGCGCCAGTTTCTTGAAATTCTCGACCGTCTTCGGCGCCACCTCCGGCCAGAATTCCGCGACCATTTCGCCGTCGCTGGTTTTGATGACCGCCACTTCGCTGGGTGTTCCGTTCATGAGAGCCTTGTCCTTCTTTTCCTCCGCGCGTGATTGTGTCGCGCCGAGTGCCATTCCCAGGACGCAAGCAAGCAACGTCAGTTTCACCACTGACCAGTGACACGAACGTCCCGCCCTGTCACGCGCGGGCGTGATATTCCTGCAGAGTTTTCACTGTAATCTTGCTCTGTTGCAGCGAGCGGATGCCGTGCACGCTGGCCTGTGCCGCGCGCAAGGTCGTCATGATCGGAATCTTTTTTGCGAGGGAAGCATTGCGAATCGTGACCTCGTCTTCACGCGGAATCTTGCCACTCGGGGTGTTGATAATGAAATCAATGTCGCCGTTTTTGACCCGATCAAGGACATTTGGGCGGCCTTCGCGCAATTTGAAAACCTTCGTCGCGGGCACCTCCGCCGCGGCCAGCATCGCCGCCGTTCCGGTTGTCGCAATGATCCCGAAGCCGAGCGCAACGAAGTCGCGCGCCAGCGGAATCATACTTTGTTTGTCGCTATCTTTGACGCTGATGAACACGTTGCCGGATTTTGGCAGCGGTGGTGGCGCCGCCATCTGCGATTTTGCGTAGGCCAGGCCGAGGTCGACATCAATGCCCATCACTTCCCCGGTCGATTTCATCTCCGGCCCGAGCGCGATATCGATGCCTTCATAGCGCAGGAACGGAAAGACCGCTTCCTTGACCGCGAAATGCTTCGGCACGACTTCGCGCGTAAAACCGAGATCGGCGAGCGTTTTTCCGCTCATGACTTTTGCGGCCAGTTTCGCGAGCGGGACGCCGATGGCCTTGCTCACGAACGGCACCGTGCGCGAGGCACGCGGATTCACTTCCAAGACGTACACGTCCGTGCCTTTGATCGCGAACTGCACATTCATGAGTCCGCACACCTTCAGCTCGCGTGCCATCGCTTTTGTGGCAACCGTGATTTCCTGCAGCACGCCGGCGGAGAGAGAAAACGTTGGAATCACGCAGGCGCTGTCGCCGCTGTGAATGCCGGCTTCTTCGATGTGCTCCATGATCGCGCCGATCACGCTCGTTTCGCCGTCGCTGATGCAATCTACGTCCACTTCGATCGCATCTTCGAGAAAACGGTCCACCAGAACCGGGCGATCGGAACTGACTTCGATCGCGGTTTGCATGTAACGCCGCAAATCCTCGTCATTGTAAACCAACTCCATGGCCCGGCCCCCGAGGACAAATGACGGGCGGACAAGAACCGGATAGCCGATGCGGTTGGCAATCTGCACGGCCTCATCCGCGCTCACGGCCGAGCCGCTCGGCGTCTGTCGCAAACCAAGTTTGTCCAGCATCGCGGCGAAGAGTTTCCGATCTTCCGCAATTTCGATGCTCTCTGGTTGCGTGCCGAAAATAGGCACTCCGGCCGCTTTCAATCCATCGGCCAGATTCAACGGTGTCTGCCCACCGAACTGCACGATGACGCCTTCCGGTTTTTCTTCGTCGTAGATATTGAGCACGTCCTCGAGAGTGAGGGGCTCGAAATAGAGTTTGTCGCTCGTGTCGTAATCAGTTGAAACCGTTTCCGGATTCGAGTTCACCATGATCGTTTCGAAGCCGAGCTCGCGGAGCGCGAAGGCCGCGTGCACGCAGCAATAGTCGAACTCGATTCCCTGACCGATCCGGTTCGGGCCGCCCCCGAGGATCATGACCTTGCGTTTGCCGCTCTCGCGCCGCTCGTTTTCCGTCCCGTAGGTCGAATAATAATACGGCGTGTAGGCTTCGAACTCCGCCGCGCAGGTATCGACCAGCCGGTAAGTCGGGAGGACGCCGAATTTCTTGCGCCCGGCGCGAATATGCTCATCCGGCGTTTGGTAGAGATGGCCGAGTTGCTTGTCGGAAAAGCCCATCTTCTTCACGCCGCGCATGTAATCGCTGAGAACCTGCGCGTGCTGCTCGGGAGCTACGCCCTCCATCAGCCGCTGCGCGGTGCGCTCCGGAATTTCGCGCGCTTTCGCGACGATCTCGCGCACGTTCTGCAGAAACCACCGATCGACTTTGGTGAGCGCGAAGACTTCGTCGATCGACATCTCGTCCTCGAAGGCCTGCGCGATGTGGAAAATCCGTTCAGCATTCGGCACGGCCAGCTTCAGACGCAGCGTCTCGGCGTCGACCCGCTCCTCCCGGCCGTCGCTGCATAAACCGAAGCGTTTGATCTCCAGACTGCGCAGCGCTTTCTGCAACGCCTCCTTAAACGTCCGACCGATCGCCATCGCCTCTCCGACGCTTTTCATCCGCGTCGTCAGCGTTGCGTCGGCCTGCGGAAATTTCTCAAACGTGAAGCGCGGCACTTTTACGACGCAGTAATCGATCGTCGGCTCAAAACTCGCGGGCGTCTCGCGCGTGATGTCGTTACGAATCTCATCCAGCGTGTATCCGACCGCGAGCTTCGCCGCGATTTTCGCGATCGGAAATCCGGTCGCTTTCGAGGCCAGCGCGCTGGAACGGGAGACGCGCGGATTCATTTCGATCACAACCATCCGGCCGTTCTCTGGGTTGACGGCGAATTGGATATTCGAGCCGCCGGTTTCGACGCCGATCTCGCGAATCACCGCGAACGATGCGTCGCGCATCATCTGGTATTCCCGGTCGGAAAGCGTCTGCGTCGGTGCCACGGTGATCGAGTCGCCCGTGTGTACGCCCATCGCATCGAAATTCTCGATCGAGCAGATGACGACGCAGTTGTCGGCGCAGTCACGCATCACTTCCAACTCGAATTCCTTCCAACCAACGAGCGATTCCTCGATCAAGACTTCGCTCACCGGCGACAGATCCAGACCGCGCAGAACCATCATATCCAGTTCCTCCCGGTTGTAGGAGATCCCGCCCCCGGCGCCGCCCAGCGTAAAGGCCGGCCGAATGATAAGCGGAAAGGTGCCGATCTCTTCCGCCACCGCCGCGGCATCCGCGCCCGAATGGGCGATGCCAGAACGCGGCACATCCAGGCCGATGCGCAGCATCGCTTCCTTGAAGAGTTGACGATCTTCGCCTTTCGCGATGGCCTGCGCATTCGCCCCGATCAGGCGGACATGGTGACGCGCGAGGGCGCCATTGCGGTATAACTCCATCGCCGCGTTCAAAGCGGTCTGGCCACCCATCGTGGGCAGGAGTGCGTCCGGTTTTTCCCTCGCCAGGATCGCTTCGATCACCTCCGCGGTGATGGGCTCGATATAGGTGCGATCGGCGAACTCCGGATCGGTCATGATCGTGGCCGGGTTCGAATTCAAGAGCACCACTTCGTAGCCCTCTTCGCGCAGTGCCTTGCACGCCTGCACGCCCGAATAATCAAATTCGCAGCCTTGCCCGATCACGATGGGACCGGAGCCGATGAGCAGGATTTTCTTCAGCTCGTTGTTCCGCGGCATTGGCGCGCGGAAGGGTAAACGAAATTACGCGCGCGTCACGAGCGAATCCGGCGCGCGATTCTTACGCCGCGGCCATCCGCTCTCGGTCGAGAAAGACTTTGCAGATCCCTTTTATCCGCGTCAGCACATAGTAAATTGTCTGGCTGCGGACCCGCACCAATTCTGCGCCGACGATGCGTGTGACGAAATCACTCGGTAACTCCAGGATTTCGGTCGGGGACACGCTCTCGAGGCCTTTGCAAAGAATAGCTGTCATCGCGCGGGTGAGCGTTTGCACTTCTGGACCGAGTGTCATGCGCAGATGCGCCTCCCCCTCGGCGTCGACGCGGAGAAAGACGCCCACGGTGTCGGCGCATTCTTCGTCCTTGCGGATGTCCTCGAGATTGAATGTTTCACCGGCACGCGGTTCCTGCTTTTTCGCGTTTTCGGCGTACGAAACCAGCGTCTCGCGCCGCTCATCTTCGGGCAGCATCTCAAAGAGCTGAATGATCGATTCCAGCTTCGGCGGATAGCTCATGGCCTGATCGCGCGCTAGCGGCGCCGACGCCCAAACGAATAACCGCGGTGCGTGCGCCCTCCACCAATGCCGCGTTTCCCGCCGGCTCCGGCTTCGGGTTCGAAAAGCGCAGTGTAGAGATACGAAAAGCTCTCCAGCTTCAGGCGCGGGATCTTCTGACCAATAAAGCGTTCGATCGCCTGCAGGGCAGAAAGCTCTTCCCCATTCATGAGCGTGAAAGCATCCCCGACTTTCTGTGCGCGGCCTGTGCGGCCGATGCGGTGCACGTAATCCTCCGGATGCTCAGGCACATCGTAGTTAATGACATGACTGACGCCCGCGACATCAATCCCGCGGGCCGCGATATCGGTGGCTACCATGATTTCGTATTTGCCGCTCTTAAAACCATCGAGCGCTTCGACCCGCTCACGCTGGGTGCGGTTCGAATGCAAGACCGCGACTGAATGTTTGCCCGTCTTGAGCTTGTGCGCGATTCGATCAGCGCCGTGCTTGGTGCGCGAGAAAATGAGCGCGCTGTCGTAATTCGTCCGCTCCAGCAACGCCATCAGGAGATCGAACTTTTGCTCGGCGGCGACCGGGTAGACCGCGTGCGTGACGGTTTCCGCCGGCGAGCGGCTGACTCCAATTTCGACCACTTCCGGATCGCGCAAGACCCAGGCCGCGAGCCGCTCAATCTCCGGTGGGAGCGTGGCGGAAAAGAGCAGCGTCTGCCTGTCGGTCGAGATTTGCTCGACGATGCGTCGCACGTCTGGCAGAAAGCCCATATCGAGCATCCGATCGACTTCATCGAGGACGAGCACCGTTACTTTCGAGAGGTTCATCGTCCCTTGCCCGAGGTGGTCGAGCAGTCGTCCCGGAGTGGCCACAACGATATCGGTTCCCATGGCCGCTTCTTCGCGCTGCTTTCCGTAACCCACGCCACCGTGCACGAGCGAGACGCGCAGATCGGTGAAGCGGCCATAATCGCGGAAAGCCGTCTCGACTTGCGCCGCCAGCTCGCGCGTCGGTTCAAGCACAAGACATCGAAAGGCCCCGTGCCGGGCCAGATTCGTCAAAATAGGCAGTGCAAAAGCGGCTGTCTTTCCGGTGCCGGTCTGGGCTGTGCCGATCAAGTCCTTATGCGCCAGGACAATCGGAAAAGCGCGCAACTGAATGGGAGTCGGCTCCGAGAAGCCCATCGCTTGCGTGCCGCGCACCACGTCCGGAGAGAGGCCAAAATCTCGGAACGACATACGCGCAACCTATCGCGATGACGACGTTAAGCAACGGCGCATCCGTTTTTCCCTAACGAGTGACAGACACGAACAAGTCTCGCGAGCGAGCGAGCCGCATTTTCGTGCTTGCCGATACGCACGATCGTTTACCCGACGCGGTGCTCGAGCTCTCTGCCGACGCGGACGAAATCTGGCACCTCGGCGACGTCTGCGCGGCGAGTCTTCTCGAATCCTTGCGCCGGATCGGTCCGCCCGTAATCGTGGTGCGCGGAAACTGCGACAGCCATCTGGAATGGGCGCTCGCGCTAGACATCGTCCGGAGCGCGCTGCGGTTTCGGCTTGTGCATATTCCGCCGCACCGCCCGCCAGAGGATGTGGATTTCTTGCTGCATGGCCACACCCATGTGCCTAGAGACGAAATGCGCGGCACGGTTCGATTCCTCAATCCCGGATGTGTGACGCGGCCAAATCGAGGGGCGCCAGCAAGCGTCGCGTGGTTATCGATTGATGCCAGTGGGACACTGGCGTGGGAACTCGTGCACCTGCCGCGCTGACGACGCGAAGCGCCCGCTATTCGCTGCGTAACGCGATGATTGGATCGAGGCGCGTCGCGCGACGCGCCGGCAGCCAACAGGCAGCCAGTGCGACAATCGCGAGTGCAACCATGGCGCCGAGGAGGGCGGTCGGATCAGACGCCCCAATTCCGTAAAGCACGCTGGAGAGGCCGCGTGCCGCCCCGAGCGTGCCGAGCAGGCCAATCAATAATCCCGCGCCCACGAGCATCATTCCGTGCGTCAGGACCAGCCGGAATAAGTCCCATCGCGCTGCTCCGAGAGCGAGACGTATTCCAAGCTCACGCGTTCTTTGCGTAACGCTCAGCGACATCACGCCGTAGAGGCCGACGCTCGCAAGCGTAAGTGCGAGACCTGCAAACACGCCGAAGAGCGTCGTCGCGAGGCGCCGCGGCGCGAGGCTGGCGTTGAGCCGCTGCTCCAATGTTTTCGGTTCAGAGATGGCCTGCTCCGGGTCGAGACCGGCGAGTTCGCGCTTGATCGATAGGATGAGCGACGCGGGATCGATCCCCGGCGCGGCGCGAACCAAAAGAACCTGTTCGGCGCTTTGAAGTTGAGCAGCGCAAAAATACATCTGCGGCAGGTTCCGGGCTTCCACGCCTTCGCCCGCGGGCTCGTTGCGAGTGCGGGGAACAACTCCGATGACAGTGAGCGGCGGCAGATTTTCACCCGGGCTCTCGTTGTCATCGATGTGTTGGCCGATCGGATCGACGCCCAGGAAAAAGCGGCGCGCGAAAGATTCGTCGATCAACACGGCCATCGGTTGTCCTGCGACATCCTGCGGCCCGAAGGTGCGCCCGCGAATAATGGGCATGCCCAGCACCCGAAAATAATCCCCTGAAATGGCGCTGTCCTCCGCCGCTGGTTCCTGTCCGGGAACGCTCGGCGGCGTGCCGGTGATATGGAATGAGCTATCCCAATCTCCGTCGTCGAAAGGTATGTTGCTGCCGATCGCCGCCGCCTCGACCCCCGGTAAAACGCCGACTCGCTGGACGAGTTGCGCGTAGAAGCTCGTGATCTTCGGAGGGCTGTCGTAGCGCGCGGCCGGGAGGACCACTCCGAGGGTGAGGACGTTGTTCGGATCGAATCCAAGCGGCACCTGTTGAGCGCGCCGGAAACTTTCCAGCGTCAGCCCGGCCGCGGCGAGCAAGATGACGGCGAGCGCCACTTGCATGATGACGAGCGTTCCGCGGGCTCGTTGGCTGCGCACGCCCTCGCTGCTGCCGCGCGCGCCTCCATCATGCAAATCTCTCGTCAGGGATGCATTGCTGGAGATGCGGTAGGCAGGCCATACCCCGACGACTAAAGCCGCCAGCGCCACAACCGCCGCGGTGAATCCAAGCACCGTCCAGTCAATGTGCGCCTCGTGAAAGCGGGTCACGTTCGGAGGGCAAAGCGCGACGATCGCATCGAGACTCCAGAGCGCTACGAGCACGCCGGCCGCTCCGCCAATTGCGGTCAAGAGCGCGCTTTCGGCGCCCAGCTGGAACGCAGTCCGCCAGCGACTCGCGCCCAGCGCAGCTCGAACCGCGAATTCCTTCCGCCGTGAAAGAGCGCGCACAAGCTGCAGGCTGGCGACATTCGCGCACGCGATCAGGAGCACGCAGACAACGGCGCCGAGCAGGAGGAAAAGAGTCTGACGATATGGGCCGACGACGCTCTCCAGAAGAAGGCGCGCATTCACGCGCCGCGCCGCATTGGTCGGCGGATAACGGCGTTCCAGCTCTTGCGCGATATTGTCGAGATCCGCCGCTGCCTGGGCCAGAGTGACGTTATCCTTGAGTCGACCTAAACCTGAAAAGCCGGCGTGATTTCCCCGGTTCAGGATGTCTTTATCGGCCCGGAGGTCGGCCAGCGGCGTGAAAACGTTGCTCGCCCTCGGGAAGCGAACTGTTTCCGGAACAACACCGATGATTTCTCGGGGAACGCCGTTCAGGCTGATCTGCTGCCCCAGAACCGTGTTCGAGCCGTTGAATCTTTCCCGCCAAAATGTTTCGCTGATCAAAGCCACTTTCGCCGC
>DASYVG010000030.1:0-15303 GCA_035937255.1 Chthoniobacterales bacterium
ATCTCCAGCAACATTTTGATCGTCGCTTCGTCGTCTTCGTTTGCGACAACCGGCTTGGAGGGCTGAGCTGCGCTAGCGGCGTTCGCCACCGGAACAATCGTGGGCATCGGTGACTGTGCCGTGGTCGCGCTGACGGTAACCACCAACAGTCCGCACAGTGCAAAAAGGGTCTTTCCGATTTGCATCAACGTCCTCCCCGACTGCTGTAAATCCGTGCGACTCGGAGCGCCTCGGCGAGCGCGGCAATCCGAGTATCGATGTTATCCTGCTTTTCGCCAATGGCGGCCTGTTGCGTCTGCACCTCTCTCACGAGCGCGGCGATTTGCTGCGCAGGAGGCGTCTCAGGAGCTTGCGCCGGAGCGATCCGTGCGAGCGTTGCGACCATCAAAATACATCCGACTGGTAGGGTTCGTCTCATGTAGGACCTCGTCACGCGTTACGAGAAGCAGTTGCCGTTCCCTTCGGTCGATTTGGATCGCCACAATGGCGGCGCGGCGGCACGCGGCGCGGAAATTGCTTGTATTTGGGGAGGCTGCTGCTTAGCCTCCGCTCAATGGCCGGACAAGGGATGCATCAGTCACAGAACCTTTCTCTTCAGCAGGTTCTTGCTCCTCAGCTCCAGCAAAGCCTGCTCATCCTGCAAGCGCCGCTGCTTGAATTGCGGAACCTGGTTCAGCAGGAAATGGAAACTAATCCGGTGCTGGAAGAACTGGCGGGAGAAATCGGGCCGGACGAGCGGGAGACCCCGGAAGCGCCGGCCGCGGTCGACGAGAAATTCAAAGAGGAATTCGATCAGCTGGCGAAGCTCGATGACGAGTGGCGCGATTACATGGCGCAGTCGAGCAGCTACAGCGCACGTTCCCAAGAGGAGGAGGATAAGCGCCAGTTCTTTTTCGATTCCATCGTCACGCAGGAGACACTGCAGCAGCATCTGATGGGGCAGCTGAATCAAAATTCTCTCAACGCGCACGACCGTAAGACGGCGGAGCTTATTATCGGGAACATCGACGATAACGGCTTTCTCCAGACCACTTCGGAAGAAATGTCGATGAACACCGGAATCCCGAAGGAGGATTTCGAGCACATGCTTACGCTCGTGCAGAGCTTTTACCCACCCGGCGTCGGTGCGTGCGACTTGCGCGAGTGTTTGCTGATTCAACTCAAGCGGGAAGGAAAACAGGGTAGCCTCGAGTACAAAATCATAGCCGAGCATATGCAGGACCTCGGGAAACGCCGCTTTCCAGAGATCGCGCGCCGCATGGGAATAAGCGTGGAGCAGGTGCAGAAATGCGCCAACAACATCGCGCAGCTCGATCCGCGGCCAGGTCAGATTTTCGCCGAAGCCCCGCAGAATTATGTGCTGCCCGATGTCACCGTGGAAAAAATAGATGGGGAGTATCAGGTCATCCTCAATGGCGAGCAGATCCCGCATTTGCGCATCAGCAACACCTACAAAGACATCATGGCGCAGGACGGCAACGGCAGCGAGGTGAAGGATTACATCCGCGACAAAATCCGCAGCGGGAAATTCCTCATTAAGTCGATCCACCAGCGCCAGCAGACTATTTCAAACATCGCGCATCAGATTGTCTCGCGACAACGGGAGTTCCTCGACCACGGGACGGCGCACTTGAAGCCGATGACGATGGTACAGATAGCGGATGCAGTCGGCGTGCACGAGACGACGGTGAGCCGGGCGATTTCGGGCAAGTACATGTCGACTCCGCAGGGCGTCTTCGAGATGAAATATTTCTTCACGCCCGGCTATCAAACCTCATCTGGTGAATCGATGAGCAACACCAGCGTGAAGGAAGCGATTTTGGATCTGGTGAAAGATGAGGATGGTAATTCACCTCTCAGTGACAAAGAGATCGTCGAGATCCTGAGCGCCCGCGGCATCCCCATTGCGCGCCGAACGGTCGCGAAATATCGGACGGAATTGAACATCCTGCCGAGCAATATGCGCCGCCGTTACTAGGTTCTTCTGACCGAGTGCGTGACTTCGCGTGTACGTTGTTTAGTCTCCGTGGATGAACGCCTCGACGCGCGCTGCTGTGATTGCGGAATGGCGCGGCCTTCCCGAGCGGCCATCTCGGCCCGATCGCTGGCAGGGAGCCGGGGACATTCTTCCGGCCGTGATGCAGCGGCTCGGTCTGCGCGAACGACTACATGAAAGCGAAGTCATCGAGGCCTGGACGACGATCGTTGGAGACTTCATCTCCGCGCACTCGTGTCCGATGACATTACGCGAAGGCGTGCTGTCCGTGCGCGTGCTGCAACCCGCGCTGCACTACGAACTTGAGCGGGTTTCAAAGGCCGAAATCCTGCGCAAATTGAAGCAGCGCTTCGGCAGCAAAGTGATCCGCGATGTGCGCTTCCGCGTTGGCTGAAGAACGCTGGGAACCGACGGAGTCCGATGTATTCCGCATCCAACCTCCCGGGCGATTGCATTCACATTGAGCAACTCGAAGTGCTTGCGTTCATCGGGGTGACTGACACTGAGCGCGCGCAGCGGCAGCGTCTCACGATCACGATGACGCTCTGGCCTGCGACTGATTTCGGGGCACTCGCGGACGAGATCGCTCGCACGATCGATTACTCCGCGGTGTGTGAGGCCACTAGAAAGTACGTCGAAACACGTGCGGATAAATTGATTGAGACGTTGGCCGACTCGCTCGCGCGCCAGCTTCTGGCGCTGTTCCCGATCCGCACCATCGCAATCGAGGTCCGCAAATTCGTAGTCGCAGATACGGAATACGTTTCGGTGCGGCTCACCAGGGATCGCCTGCCCTGAGCCCCCGATCGAAATAGAATGCGGCGGGATTCGCTTTCCGCGTGCCTGCTTTTAATATCTTCGCGCGATGGAGCATGACATCGGGAGAGAGGCGCAGAGTTGGAAGGTGCTTTCGGAGACGGAATACTTTGCCGATCCGCATCTCCAACTCAGCGCGCAATGCGTGCCGACCCCGAGCAGGCGTACGTCCATTTCCTGGACGGTGGTGCACCGGAAATCAGCCGTCGTCATCGCACCTGTGACGGGTGAGGGGAAGTTTGTCCTCGTGCAGCAGGAGCGAATCCCGATTCGGGAGACGACCTGGGAAATGCCGGCCGGGCAGGTGGATGAACTGTGCGACGAAGGCTCAATGAAAAACGTGGCCTTGCGAGAGCTCCGCGAGGAAGCTGGCTATGAACTCGCGCCGGAGGGGGAACTAACTTTCCTCGGAGATTTCTTCTCGTCGGCCGGATTCACCGACGAACGCGCTTTTCTTTTTCTCGCGCAACCCGTGCATCCGGCCGCGGGTGGCGCAACGCATCAAGAGTCCGAAGGAATCGTTGGTAGCCGTGAGTTTTCGGCGGATGAGCTTATCGAGATGATCGCAAGAAATGAAATCCGGGACGCGAACACGTTGAGTGTTTACGCGCGACTCGTTGCGCGCAGGCTGCTGGCATCGACCGAACCGACGTCCTGATCGCCATGGCGTTACGCAACTTCTTTAAATTTCGGGAGTCGCCCGACAGCGCGACCTCGAAACCGTTTCTGGAGCACCTCGAGGATTTGCGCTGGACGATCGTGAAGATGGCCATCGCGCTGGTCATCGCGATGATTCTTTGCTTCGCGTGCCGGTCTTTGCTCGTCCGTGTAATGCAGGCGCCTCTGCACGTGGTCGATCCAAAAATCGGCGCTCTCCGCGCTCTCGGAATCACCGACTCCATCACGATCTCGTTTCATCTCGCCTTCTACGCCGGGATCGTCCTGTCATTCCCGTTGTTGCTCTACTTTCTCGCCGAGTTTGTTCTGCCCGCTCTGACGGTGATGGAAAAGCGATTTGTGCTTCCGGCTGTCTTTGTGAGCTTCGCTCTTTTCCTTCTCGGCGTGGTCTGTTGTTACTTCTGGCTACTCCCCAAAACGATTTTATTTTTCTTCCACGACACGCAGTCGCTTGGCTGGACGCCAGCCTGGACCGTGCAGGAATATTATTCCTTTGTCACGCGCTTCACGCTTGGTTTCGGGCTCGCCTTCGAACTGCCGGTCGTCGTTCTGGCTCTGGTTCGCTTTGGGCTCGTGACATATGAATTCATGGCCCGCACGAGGCCTTACGCGATTGTTCTGATCTTCGTTCTGGCGACAATCATCACCCCCACTCCCGACATCCTGACGCTACTGGCACTCGGATTGCCGATGTGTTTGCTCTACGAAAGCTGTATCTGGATCGCCTGGTTCATGCAGCGCAGAGCGCGCAAAAGACTAGCGTGATGGCAGTGGACCCTTCGTTAGGCTCGTATGCGTGGTTTTTCCGGATACTCGCGTTCGTGCTTGGCGCCACGGTCGGCTCATTTCTCAATGTCTGCATTTACCGTCTTCCGCTAGGTCTATCGGTCAACGAACCGCGCCGTTCTTTTTGCCCCGCGTGCAAGAAGCAGATCCCGTGGCAGCAGAATCTGCCGCTGCTGAGCTGGCTCTTTTTGCGCGGCCGTTGCGCGAACTGCGGCAGCCGGATCGCCTTCCGCTATTTCGCGGTCGAATCACTGACGGCACTGCTCTTCCTGAGCGTGTGGCTCTATTTCCCATGGCCCGTGGCGATCGCCTATTGGATTCTGGTGAGCCTGCTGATCGTTGCGACATTCATCGACTTCGAACATTTCATCATCCCTGACGAGATCACGATCGGCGGCACGGTCGCCGGTGTCTTGGCGAGCGCCGCGATCCCTGCGCTGATGATGACAGATCGGCGCTGGAGCGCGGTTTTCACGTCGCTGTTTTCCGCGGCGCTCGGTTACACCCTCTTATGGATCGTGCTCGAAGCGGGGAAACGTGCCTTTGGGAAAAAGCGGATTCGGCTCGACGCGCCGACGGCGTTTACGTGGACGCGTGCCGGAGAAGATGCCGAACTCGTCGTCGGCGACGAGCGCGGTCCGTGGAGCGAACATTTCGCGCGCGCGAGCGATTTGCTGATCATGGAATGCGACGCAGCTCGAATCGATGCGCGCGATCTTGGCGCCGCGACCCTGACCTTTCGCTACAATGACGTGCGCGCTGGAGCTGAGACCTGGTCGCTCGACGCGATCGAGAAAATTCACGGCGTAGTCCGCGAATTACAGATCCCGCGCGAGGCGATGGGTCGTGGCGACCTGAAATTTCTCGCTGCGATTGGCGCATTTCTCGGCTGGCGCGCTGTCTTGTTCAGCGTTTTCGCCGGTTCGCTCGCCGGCTCTGTGATAGGTCTTTTCACCATGCTGATCGGCAAGCGTGTCTGGTCGGCAAAACTGCCCTTCGGTCCGTATCTCGCCTTGGGTGCTTCAGTATGGATGTTTTGTGGAGAAACGCTGGTGCGATGGTATGCGGATTTCCTGCATCCGTAGCGATTGCGGCTAGATACGGCTCTTACTCTCCGGTCACTTGCCCTTCGTTCCACGCTCAAACTTGTCATGCCCGTTTCTACTTCACGTGCCGAAATCGACCGTGAACATAGGGAAGCGTGCGACCGCGTCGCGTCGCGCTTTTCCGCGCGCTGGCTCCGCCATTACGTGGCGGCAAAACTTCTAACCGATCCGGTTTACCCGACGGCGTATGACTGTTTGCGCAACTCAGAGTTCCCGATCCTCGACGTGGGATGCGGCGTCGGCTTGCTCGGCTTTTATTTGCGCGAACGGGGATGCACGCAATCGTTCACCGGGCTGGATCGTGACGAGCGCAAGATTCGTATCGCAGCCGGCATCGCGCACAGATATGAGGCGCTCGATTTGCTCGAAGGTGACGCGCAGGGGGTAATCCCCGAATTCGAAGGCAACGTCGTGCTCTTTGATGTGCTGCATTATCTCCGTCCTACATCTCAGCGCCAGTTGCTGCGCAGCCTGGCAGATTGCATCGCCCCTGCCGGAATGTTGTTGCTGCGCGACTGCCCGCGGGAGCCGAAACCTCGTTACTGGGCGACGCTGTGGGCGGAGGAATTCGCGCAACTGATCTCGTGGAATCGAGGTGATGGTCTGCACTTTCCGTCGCGCGCGAGTCTCAACGAAGCGCTGGATGCAAGTCGATTCAGCCAGAAATCGGAGCCACTCTGGGGAAGAACTCCGTTCAACAATCATCTCTTCATTTTCCGGCGGCACGCGTCCGAAGTTGTCCCGCAGTCGGGATAACAAAGCGATAACCACGCTCCGTGGCGTTTTGCAGCGTTAACTCCAGGCAGCGTAGATTAAAATCTGGATTTCGTTTCGTCCGTTGCGCCTCGTGGAGTAGGACGATCGCACCGGGAGACAATCCGCGGGCAATTCTCGCCGCCACTACCGCTGGGTCGCGTCGCACGGTATCCAAACCACGCACCGTCCATCCCACGAGCGCTAGGCCGCGACGCGCCAGGATCGGATGCACGAATGGGTTTTTCTGGCCCGCGGGCGCGCGAAAGAATTGCGCAGGTCGATCGGGTCCGGATCGAAGCAGCTCCGCACAGCGATCGATCTCGGTCGCGATCGTCCGCCGATTGCGACACCAGAACGTTCCGCTCGGATGTGTGAACGTGTGATTCGCGATCGCATGGCCCCGCGCCAGAATTTCGGTTACCGAGTGCGGACGGTTCTCCACCTTCCTCCCGATCAGGAAAAAAGTGGCGCGCGCGTCGAAAGTCTCGAGGAGGTCGAGCATCTTCTCGGTATGCGCGCTCGAAGGTCCATCGTCGATCGTCAACCAGACTTCTTGATCGGTGGTGGCAAAGGAACGCAGGACCGGACCCCACCATTGGCAGTTTGGCGCCAAGGTAGCGTAGAGCATAAGCATGTGGGAAACGAAGAGGGGCGCGAGAGCAATCACAGGATTGGCGCGGAACAACGCGATCGTTGCCATCGGCGCTGCGAGTGCGAGGACTAGCAATGCGCCGCGTGAGAACGATTTCCGCTCAGTTGAGTTGGCGTCTGCCATCGGCGAAAAAGAGAATCAAAGCGGCTGCCAGATTCACAAACACGCTCGCCATCCAGACGTAGCCGACGGCGCGCGGCCACGCTTTCGACTGCGTGAGTATGGCAGCGAACACGGTCGTTAGTCCGCAGATCAACACGCTTTGGATCCGGCTATTCGGCAGCGCAGAGAAAGGCTTCACCGCACGGAGAGCCCGCACGCAAAACGAGAAGAGATAGAAGAGTAAAACCCATAGGAAGAAAACGAGGACCGGCAGAGTGAGCCAAAAAAGATACTGGATCCAGCCCGACGATATTGAGTCGCAGAGCTGGAGTGCGTAGACCCCCGTGACGAGAAATATTCCTGCTCCCGGGAGACGCGCCTCAAGTGGGTCGCCCTCGTGACGCGTAGCATCCTGGCCACGAAGCCATGAAACCAGCCGCGCCAGCGCGAAGTAATATTTCGGGCCGCCTGTAGATCTAAGATTCCGCATGGCGCGAGAAAAGCGGGGTGAACGCGAACCACTGGCGATGATGCTGCGAAATGATTCCCTCGAGAACTCGACACCATTTGCCGATCGCTTGCGAAATCTCGACCGCCCGATCGGGCCCGCTGCGCTGCAAATGGAGCGGGGAACGCAGTATGATGCGGTAGCGGCGGTAACCGAGCCGCACAATAAAAAGAGGATAGATCGGCACCTGCGCCGCGAAGGCGAGGGTAAACGGCCCGCTCGGCAGCGGAACATCTGTGTTGAAAATTCGCCCGATCGCCTCGCCGGCGTTCCGGGTGGCGCGATCTCCCTGAATGGAAACGATCTCCCCGTTCCGCAGAGCTTGCAGGAGATCGAAGGAAAGGGCTGCGCCTTGGGTGTTGTAATCGATCCGAACTGCGCCCGCGCCAATCTGTTGCAGCGAAGCCTGGAGATGCTCGGCGGTTTTGGCGTCCGCCTCCGGTTCGCGGACCATGCGGAGCTCCCGCCCGACTTTCTCGGCGAACAACGCTGCGCCTAGATCGTAGTTTCCCATGTGCGCGGTGAGCACGATCGCGCCACGCGCGGCCGCGAGCTCATCCAGAATCGCTTCGCCCTCGATGGAATACGCAAACTCCGCCTGCTTAAGTTTGTAAACGGCGGCTTCCGCGATCGTCCAGGCGAAGGTGTGAAGCGTCCGAAAGGCGCGCAGCTGGTTTATGAACCAATTCGAGCCCGGCAGGACGACTGCGAGATTTGCAACCAGGGAGCGACGCGCCGGCCCCGCAAAGAAGAAGAAGAAAACGGTGCAAAACCAAAGCAAAATCGGATGGAGGTAGAACGGCACATTCGTGATCGTCCAGTCGAGATAATGGCGCCACAAGACGCCGCGGACTGCGAGGTCGCGGAGCCATCCGGAATCGCCGTTGCTCATGCGATCATGAGCCCCAGCCGAAATGGACGCGGCTGTTACACCCCGCACGCTTTGGATTGAGCGACCGGTGCTCGGACGGCCGCTTGCTCCGTCGCGGGCGGCACGCGCAAGAATAAATTCCTGAGCTCAGCGCGCGCCCAGCGGCGCAGCCCCTTTTGAATTAGTTTGCGCACGCGCGCGTCGGGCACAAACCCGTCGTAGAGCTCGCGCCAGCCGCTATTGCGCGCCCCATACGTCCCGGCCGCGAGCTTGCGTCTCGCCAGCGCGACGAGACGGCGATTGTAGAATTTCATCAAGCCGGCAAAAATGCGGCCCGCCTTTCCTTCGAATGGCAGATGGAGGAACTCGCGTTCCGGATCCCGGTAAACGGGTGTGACCAGCCCGACGAAGTAACTCCCGACGTCCAGAAGCAACGCGGCCGACATCAGTTCCGCATCGCCCATATAGAAATATTTATCTTTGTAGAGCGTCTCGAACCAAAGCCGATAGGTGATCGGATATTGCTCGTTGTAGTAGCTGATTACATCGGTCACGTCCTCGCCCGCCAGATCGCGCGCGATGAGATCGGCAACGTAGAAGGTCGTATAGGAGCAGAAGTCCAATCCCGGGCTGTAAAGCGGATCAATAAATCCAGCGGCGTCGCCGACCACCGCCCACCCCTGTGCGCAGACCTTGTCGCTGGTGTAGGGGAGCGCGGAGAACGCATGCGTGTCGTGCTCGATGGCTTGTGCCTCGACGAAAATCTCGCGCCCAACCGGATGCTGTAATAAGTGAGAGCGCAATCGCTCCCCCAGGTTTGCGCCCGGTGCGAATTCGAAGATACGCGAATCATAGACGAGGCCGGCACTGACATCCCCACCGCGCAACGGAATGATCCAGCACCACCAGCCATGTCCCATCAGATGATTGGTGGCCCAGCTGCGCGAGGTGCGACACGCATTCGCATATTCTGGGAACCGTTCGCGCCACTCGTAGCTGTCCCAATCTTTCACCCCGCGAAACCGCGCCCACACGGCATTGATCGGATGTTCGAGGTTCGGTCTAAAATAGCCGAGTTTCCGGGGCAAGACGGCCGCACGACCGCTGGCATCGACCACCCACCGTGCTCGCACGTTCCTTTCTCCGCCGTTCGTCGCGAGCGTGATTGTTTGACCGGCGCCCGCGTTTAATTCCAATCCCGAAACCTTGGCTGGCCGCGCCAAGTCGCACCCCGCTTGCACCGCGAGCTCCAGCATGTGCGCGTCGAGGGTCGAGCGATCGACTTGGAATGTTGGCAGGCGTGCCTGATAGCGCGCGCCGACTTCCACACAATCGTCGAATCGCTGATCGGCGCTCTGCGCGAACCACATGCGCAGACCCTGTTTGGCCAGATGATGATGACCGAGATAATTGCTGAGCCCGAGAATTCGCGTCATGTAGCAACTGCTCAGCTCAGTCGTGGATTCGCCGACTTTGCGATCGAACACCTCCGCTTTCTCCACGATCAGAACGCGGGCCTCCGGGTGTTTGCGTTTCAGCACCAATGCCGTTGCTGCGCCGGAGAATGCGCCCCCGATGACGACTGCATCGTAATCGAAATCCATCATCGCGAAGACGATGGCCTCGGCTCGCACGCAAAGCAACGAGTTCCCAGTTTCGCAGTGCGACCCCTCAACCGGCGAGTTAGCCTGCCGTGCAATGATTCTGACGAACGCCCGGTTGATCCTGCCCGATGGCATCCGTGCTGGGCTGGAGGTCCTCATCGAGGATGGCAAGATCGCGGCGGTGCGGGAGCGCAGCGAAGAACGCGATGTCGTCGACTTGCAGGGAAACTACCTCGCGCCCGGCTTCATTGATCTGCACGTCCACGGCGGCAACGGCCGCGATGCGATGGAAGCGTCCGCGGACGCCTTCCGTGAGATTTGTGGGTTTCATGCGAGCGGAGGGACGACTTCACTGCTGCTAACCACAATCACGGCGCCCATTCCGGATATCGTGCAAACGCTGCGTGCCATCCGCGCGGCGCAACCGGCTCTGCTGCAAATCGCCGGCGCGCATGTGGAAGGTCCGTTCATTTCACGCCAGCGCGCGGGCGCGCAGCGAGCGGAGTTTATCTCTGATCCGTTGCCAGCTCTGACGGAACCAATTTTCCAGTTCGCTGATGTGCTGAAACGAATGACGCTGGCGCCGGAGTTACCCGGTGCGCTGGAACTCGTCGGTGAATTGCAGCGGCGCGGTGTCTCCGCGAGCGCGGGTCATAGCGACGCGTGGGAGGAGGAGGTGCGCGCGGCCTTCGAGCGCGGTTTGCGCAGCAGCACGCACACTTTCAACTGCATGTCGTCGGCTCGACGACGCGGACGGACTCGCATCGCCGGTCTCCTCGAATTCGCTCTGAGTGAGCCCGAAATGTCGTGCGAACTGATCGCCGACGGCCACCACGTCACATCCACGCTCATGAAGATGTTGTCTCGCGCGAAAGGAACGCGCGGCATTTGTCTCGTCACAGACGCTACGGCCGGTGCGGGTCTGCCCGAAGGCACGATCTTTCAGCTCGGCGGACGTGAGTGCGTGGTGAGCGATGGAGCTTGTCTTCTGGCTGATCGCTCAGCCCTCGCTGGCGGTGCTGCACGGATGATCGATTTGATTAAAACAATGATCCTAGAGGTCGGAGTGTCACTGCCAGACGCGCTGCTGATGGCAACCGAAAATCCAGCGCACGCGATCGGTTTGGAGTCTCGGAAAGGCGCGATCGCCGTGGGTGCGGATGCGGATCTGGTTGTGATCTCGCCCGAGCTGAAGGTGCGGCAGACTTATCTGGGTGGCCGCAAAATTTTTGAGTGCGGATAATCAGATTGAGAGGAGAAATTGCGCCAGCTCGAGTGAGGCGGCGGGACGACTGAGTCTGCCAATGTTCTCCGACCATTGATGCCAGACGGCCGCGTCATCCGCGAAGGCGCGCTGCACGGCCGCGATCACGGCGTCGTGCGATGGCGCGACCTCTCCGGACTTCGTCTCGGCGATCAGACGAGCATTGCCTTCCTCCTGACCGGGGACAATGCGGTTGATGATGAGCGGGCAACCCGCGGCGATCGCTTCCTGCACCGTCGCGCCGCCCGCTTTCGAGATCAGCAAGTGCGTCTCATGCAAGAGCCGCGGCAATTCGTCGCTCCAGCCGATCAGTCGGAATGGCCGCGCCCCTTCCTGCCGAACATGCTCAATGACACGTCGCAGTCGTTTGTTGCGACCTACGGTGACCGTGAGCTCGATGTCCGGGATCGCGGCCAGACGCCGCACGAGGTCGGGCGCCGCCGAGCGTTGTGAATTTACGATGAAGAGCACGCGTTGGCCGTTCTGGCGGGATGGTGGTTCCCTCGGCGCCGTGAAGTCGGTGAAAACTGGACTAACCGGGAAGCCGATCGTTTTGGCGCGTTCCGGTTCGATCCCGGCCTCGAGCAAAACCTTTCTGCTGAACTCGTTTGTGAGGACGAAGTAATCGGTTCGGCAGCGATACCAGATCGCGTTGATCGTGATGGAATCGGTGATCACGATCACCCGTCGAAAGGGAGTGGGGCGGGCGCCAAACACGTCGTCGAGCAAGTGCGGATACGCGGGATAAACTGAAACCACGACGTCTGGCTGCGTGCGCGCGAGCATCCGCCGCAGGTAGCCTTTCACCGGAAAGAAAATATCGAAGCTGCCATGAAAATGCTTCTTGCGATCGAGCCATTTGTAGACTCGCGCCCAGACAAACGGCGCGTGCTCGATCATGCTCAGGTAGGCCGCTGTGACCCAACGGTTCGGCGGACCGTAGACCTCGTCGAAAAGATCGTGCAGTTCCACCGCGACGGCGGAGCCGCCTAGCTTGCGCAGGCCGTCGCGAATGCCGCGTGCCGCGCTGTTGTGTCCTTCGCCGAACCCGGCCGTGAGAATCAGGACTTTTTTCACGACTCGTTAGGCGACGCTGTGCGGGAGAGTTTAATGGATATTTACCGGCGGCAAAGTAAACTCTCGCGCGGATGAGACACCTCGCGTTCGTATGGAGAGTGCTGCGGCGCTTCGTCTGGGAAACTGCAACCGATACCACGACTGGTCTGGCGGCGCAGATGGCCTACCAGTTTCTTTTCACCCTCGCCCCGGGGTTGCTCTTTCTCTGGCATTTGCTCGGACTTTTCGGCACCGACCCGGCGAAGCTGCATCAGATGCTTTCCATCCTGAAGAGCTTCCTCCCTTCCGACCCGAAAGTGCAGGAAATTCTCGACGCCCAGGCCGCCAGCGTCGTGGTCACCGGTTCAAGCGGCACTCTTGCGAATGTGGGAATAGTGCTCGGAATTTATCTCGGCACCATTTTCATTTCGACGATTTCGACGGCGCTCAGCCGCACCCACGGTGTGCACGAGGATCGCAACTGGTGGTCAAAATACATCATCTCGTTCTTTCTCCTCTTCTGGTTCGGGATCACGATTCTGTTTTGCTTTAACGCGATGGTTTTTGGTGAAACGCTTGCCGGAATTGCGGAGGTCAATTTCCAGCTCTCGGTGCCGCTGCAAACGTGGGTCGCAGCGTTAAGTCTCCCGCTCACGGCGATCGCCCTGGTGCTCCTGGCGCTCGCCCTCTATCTGCTCACTCCGGAGAATTACCTCACCGTCCGGCAAGCTCTCCCGGGCGCCATCTTCTTCTCCTGCGGCTGGATGACGATGACCAAGCTCTTCCAGTTCTACGTTACGAAATACGATCGCTATAATCCGACCTATCTCGCGCTCGCTTCGATCATTGTTTTGCTGACGTGGATGTACTTGACCTGTCTGTTGCTCCTCCTTGGCGGGAAGTTAAATGCAATTTTGCGGCGAGAACGCGAGCGCGGTGACGCCGCCCCGGAGTTGGAGCCGCAGGTCGCTTGAAAGAGGGGCGCGTGCGGTTCTCCCTCGCCTGCCTCGGCCGTTTCCGCGCGGCGTTCTGTGCCGGGCTTTTGGCGAGCGCGCTCTTCGCCTCGCTCCTGCATGCACGCATCCCGGAGCTACAGGCAAAGCGTCCAGCAGTGACCGACCGCGACGAGGCAGCGGCGGAAGACTCCCCATCGCCCGCCAAGTCGTCCAGCGCAAAACCCAAACCGACTCCACGCAAGAAAAAGAAAGCGACCGCGACGCCATCGCCTTCCAAGACTCGCAAGGCGCATGCGTCCGCGGCGAAGTCAGACGAAAACTCTGATGAGCAGACCGCCAGTCCTTCAACGAAACCAGCGAAACGGAAATCCCCAGTTGATGAAGGGTCGCCCGCCCCGAAAAAACCGGCAAAAAACGCGACGGGAGACGAGGATTCAACTCCGGCGGTAAAAAGCAAAACAGCCGTCGCTAAGAACGACGAAACGCCGGCTGCATCACCGAAAGCGAAGAAGAAAAAGAAGAGCGGCGCAGACGAAGCAGCCTCGGAATCTCCCAAGAAAAAGGCCAGTCACTCAAAGGCAAAAGGGACCAAAAAATCGGGGAAGAAGAAGGCAACGCCAGAGCCTGAAAACACCCCCAAGCCGGAGAAGAGTCCATCGCCGAAGCCTTCTTCCAGCGCAGCGGTCGCGATCGAGCAGCCGACGTCACCGCCCCCGCCGAGAGCGATTCCCACGAGCACGCCCGGCCCCGATGCCGCGCTGCCGCCGGCTGACATCACGGTTCAAAAGTCGGGCTTGCAGGAAGACCAGGGATATGAGCCGCCGCCGCCGCCGCCTCCACGGCGTGGGTTTTGGTCGTCACTCTTTGGCCGCAAAACAGCGCCTCCAGCCAATTATCGATACCTCAGCCGGAGTGTGATCGAAGCGATCCGGAACGCGCCGGTGCAGCGCGGACGCTGGAAATTTATCGTCGTGCACAACAGCGGCACGCGGCAAGGGAATGCTCGCGCTTTCGATTACTATCACCGGCATGTGCGGCGGATGCAGAATGGTCTCGCTTACCACTTCGTGATTGGAAACGGCACGTCATCGGACGATGGACAAGTAGAGATCGGTGATCGCTGGCGGCGTCAGATCAATGGTGGTCACGTTCATAGCGATTACCTGAACAACATCGCGCTCGGCATTTGTCTGGTCGGCGATTTCAATCGCGACCAGCCGAGCCGCGCGCAACTCGACGCCTGCGAAGAACTGATTCGGTATTTGCGCACGCGTTGCGGGAAGGCTGACGGCCGCGACATCCCGGTTCGCCCACACCGCGAGGTGAACCCGCCGCGCTGGGCGACCGATTGCCCCGGCGACAGTTTTCCGTACGTCTGGTTTCGGCGGTTCTAAACCGCAGACGCCCTCCGGAGGCGGGGCGTGGACGGCGCTCGCGCTACGGTCGTCATTATTCTGCCGAACGATCCGACTCGCATCTTCAATCGGATTGCGAACGAAGCGCCGCTGGCCGATAGAACCGGCTCGTTATGACACCAGTGAAGATTTGGCTGGGCTATCCCTACCCGCTGGGCGCTACCTGGCTCGGGAACGGTGTAAATTTTGCGATTTTTTCTGAAACCGCGACGTCGGTGGACCTCTGTTTGTTCGGCAGTCTTGACGCGCCGCAGGAAAACATCCGGATCCCGATGACAGAGCACACCGATCAGGTGTGGCACGTTTTCCTTCCCGATGTGCGGCCGGGCCAGCTCTACGGGTTTCGCGTTTCCGGGCCGTACGACCCGGAGCGCGGCAAGCGTTTCAACAGTTCGAAGCTGCTGATCGATCCTTATGCGAAAGCGATCGCGGGCGCGATTAACTGGGCGGACGAAATGTTCGGCTACGTGATCGGCGGAACGGCCGAAGATATGGCGCGCGATTTTCGCGACGACGCGTGGGGAATGCCGAAAGCGGTCGTGATCGACAATGCATTCGACTGGCGCGATGACCACCGGCCAGCGACGCCGTTACACCGCTCCGTCATTTATGAAACGCACGTCAAAGGTTTCACGATGCTATGCCCGGACGTACCGGAGGAATTGCGCGGAACCTATGCCGGGCTCGGTAGCTCCGCCGCGATCAAATATTTTAAGAATCTTGGGGTCACGGCGGTG
>DASYVG010000031.1:0-2361 GCA_035937255.1 Chthoniobacterales bacterium
GCGCTCGAGCTGCCGTCGGGTGTTCATCGCGCTTTGCAGCTCGTTGTTCATCGTCATGAGCTCAGCCGTGCGCTCCAGGACGCGCTGCTCGAGTTCGTCCCGCGCGTGGCGCAGCGCATCCTCGGCGTCGCGTTGGTCGGACGCGTCCCGCGCAACCTTCGCAAACCCGCGGAGCGCGCCTGTCTTTTCGTCGTCGAGGCGGCGCATTACGCCATCGACCCAGAACCGCGAGCCGTCTTTGCGCAGGTGCCAGCGACGGTCGCTCGCGCTGCCGTCGCGCAACGCTTTCTCGATTTCCTTCTCTTCCTGCTCAACGGCACGGTCTTCAGAGGTGAAAACGAGCTCGCCCGATTGGCCGACCGCTTCCTCCGCGCTCCAGCCGAAGACGCGCTCCGCCCCTTTGCTCCAATAGGTAATTTCGTTGCTTGGATCGAGCAGAAACATCGCGTAATCGCGCGCCCCTTCCACGAGCACGCGAAAACGTTCCTCGCTCTCACGCAAAGCCTCCCCGCGATCCCTCTCGCCGGTGATATCCCGGGCGATGCCGCCGAGCCGGCGAATTTCACCGGCTTGATCGCGGATCGGAAAGCCGGTGTCGCGGATCCAGCGTACCTCGCCGTCGCTTGGCCTGATGATGCGGTAGTCAATGACGACGGTCTCGCCGGCCCGCAACCGCGGCAATGCCTTCGTCACGGTCTCGCGGTCATCGGGGTGAACCAGATCGGACCAACGGACCAGGTTGTGCATGACTGCACCGCGCGATTCTCCCCACATCTTCTCAAACGCGGGACTTAGGTATTCGAGCTGCTGACGTTCTGCATCGATAATCCAGACGAGATCGGCCGAGTTCTCTGCAAATTGCCGGAAGCGTTCTTCGCTTGCGCGTAAGCCTTCCTCAGCCATTTTTCGCTTCGTGACATCGCGGGTCGACCCCGCCACAGCACCGACCGTTCCGTCGCCGGCCAGCACCGGCAGGAAAATATACTCATAATAACCAGTCGCACCGGCCGGGCTGGTGAAAGGAGTTTCGTCCCGGACGATCGCTTTTGTCTCGAAGACCTCCCGAATTTGACGCTGCAATTTTGCCGCCAAATCCTCAGGATAACCGAGCTCGAAAAAGTTTTTTCCAACCATTTCATCCGGCGTGAGTTGCAGCAGATCGGCAAGCGGCCGGTTCGCAAAGACGAAACGCCCCTCCTTGTCGAAGGTGTAAGCGAAATCGACGATGGAGGAGAGCGTGGTATCGAGAACGCGTGTTTGTCGCTCCAGCGCCTGCACGGTCTTTTGCAAATCTTCCGCGGTCGCCCCTCGCTTGGTGAGATCGACGAAGTTCACCGCCACGCGGTCTATCGGGCGGTTCCGTTGCTGTTCGCTTTCCGTGTCTTTCGGAGAATCGTCTACCGGCTGCGACTTACTCTGCTTCGCCACCGGAGAATTGTTGCTTTTTGCGCCGCGCTCCGGCGGATCTTCAGATTGCTCGCGCACGATGTTTTCAGGGTCGATGAGATTCAATGGCGCTGCAATGCCGCAGCCGCCGTCTCCATTACGAGAACGCTCTCGCGCACTCGCGTGGACGTTCTCTTTGTCGTGTTAAGCGGCGATCTCGAGCAGGGATCTCAGCCGCTGCAGATCGACCGGTTTCGCAAAATGGTAATCGAACCCGGCGCGCCGAGCATCCTGCACATCAGCTTCCGAGGTCAGCGCCGTGAGCGCCGCCGTCATTGAAGGGATTTGCCGTTTCTTGATTTCGGCGATGAATTCGTAGCCATCCCCATCGGGCAAATTGATGTCGCTTAGGATCACATCGAACAGCTTGTGTTCGATGCACTCAACGGCGCTCGCTACGTTATCAGCGATCGAGACTGCGTGTCCCCAGTTTCGGAGGAGCGACGCGAGCGTCCGGCGCGTATCTCCGTGGTCTTCAACTATCAGAACGGCACACATCCCTACGAACCGAAGCCCCAGTGCCGCACTCCGCGTTTACAACCGCCGCCGTTTACTCTTCGGCGGCCGTTTCGCGATCATTTAACACCCAAGACAATGATTGGCGTGGACATCCTACGCGCTTTCCGGCAGCGCGCTAGGGGGTTTCCCTAGTCGCAAATAGGGGTCGATGTTTACCCATTTCCTAACATTTGTCTCCCACCGCTAGCCTTCGTCTGCGCACACTCGCGTGTGCACGATTTGTCCGAGCCCGCGCAAGTGTCCAATATCCGCGCGGCGGTTGATCGCGAAGGGCGCTACCGGGTTGGAGGCGAAGAACTGCAGATCCTCTGTTCCGACGGCCTCCCCTTCGAGCAACAGTTCCTGCGCCTTGCCGAGATCGCCCGGCAGGAGCAATGGAGCTTCGCTTTCGAGCCC
>DASYVG010000032.1:0-4187 GCA_035937255.1 Chthoniobacterales bacterium
GGGGCGCCTGTTGCAGCAGTCCACCGAATGGTGTGTGTTTTGGGCACGCCGAGAGCTCCGAACGTTGGCTGGCGCAGCTGAGGAGATCATGCAGCGCTTCGGCGCGACGGCACCTACCCAAACGAACCAGGTTCACGCATAATGCCAAAGAAACGCGCTCTTTCGTCCCATTGGTTGAACAACCAATGGTGGCTGCTCTCCGCGGGCGAATGGATTGGATTCACGCTCGCGTTCCTCGCCATCGTTCTCGTGTTTTGCCTTTTCTTCATTCGGCGGCAAACACTGTCGTACCATCTGGAGCACACGTTCGACACGGGCAGTCCGGAGTTCTTTGGTTCGGCTCTCGCCTTGGGCGAACCGGTCCCGATTGCCGGCAACAAGATCGATCTGCTGCACAACGGCGACGCCTTTTTCCCCGCAATGCTCGAGGCAATCCGCACCGCGCGGAGGACGATCAACTTCGAGGCCTACATCGTTTACTCCGATGCGATCGGGGAGCAATTCCGGGACGCTCTCTCCGAACGCGCGCGTGCGGGCGTCGAAGTGCGCGTCTTGCTGGATGGGGTCGGATCCAGTTGGAAGCTGAAGAACTCCGATGTTCGAATGATGAAGGAGGCCGGCTGCAAATTTGCCTACTATCACCCCACGCATTCGTGGCGCGTTGATCGCACAAATCGGCGTTCGCACCGCCGGATTCTGGTCGTGGACGGAAAGCTCGGCTTTACGGGCTCAGTCGGATTCGCGAAAGAATGGGCTGGTCACGCACAGGATCAGGATCACTGGCGCGATTCGCAAATGCGCGTGGAGGGACCACTCGTCGCGAAACTGCAGGCCGCGTTTCAGGAGCACTGGGTGAAAACCTACGGGGAGGCGCTGACGGGCGCGGATCAATTTCCCAAACTGGCTCCCGCGGGCGATCTGAGCGCTCAGGTGGTGAGTTCGCGATCTTTTTCCATGGCGCCGATTCCGCTTCTGCAAGCCGTGGCCTTCACCGCCGCGCAGAAACGGATCTGGATTACAAACGCCTATTGCACGCCAACAAGCGATCAGGTCGAGCAGCTCGTCAAGGCCGTGCGGCGGAAAGTCGACGTCCGCATACTCCTGCCGGGCAAACATAACGACCAACCACTGACCGCGTCGGCTGGTCGGGCCGCCTACGGAAAGATGCTCGAAGGAGGCGTGAAGATTTTCGAATATCAGCCGACGATGATTCACGAAAAATGCATGGTCGTAGACGGTTTGTTCTCGATGTTCGGATCGTCAAATCTGGACGCTCGTTCGTCGGAAATAAATGAGGAGCTCGATGTCGTCGTCTACGACCGGCGCTTCGGGCGCGCCATGGAAGAAGTCTTCGAGAACGACCTGCGACGGGCGCGCGCATACACGCTCCAGAACTTCAACGAGCGATCGCTTTGGGAGAGAACGACCGAGTGGCTGATGTTGCCATTCCGCTCGCAGCTTTAGCCAGGCAGTCGCTAACCGGCTGGGGAAGCGGGGGACGCATGGGCGAGTGTGACTCCGTCCCGTTCGCGGCCACCAGCGGATTCTGCGGGCGCAATCCGCTTCGACATTTGCAGCCCTCTCTCCTACGCTGAACGTTTTCGTCGCGAATATGGACAATGTAACGATCGATTTAGCACCTTTACGCCAGGAATACGCGGCCCGCGGCTTGCGGCGCGCAGAGCTCGATCCAGATCCGATCAAAGAATTCGGCGCCTGGTTTTCCGCCGCCGCGGCTGCGGGAATCCCCGATGTGAACGCGATGAGTCTCGCCACCGCGACGCCCGATGGGCAGCCCTCGGTCCGAGTTGTGTTGCTGAAAGGGTTCGACCAGCGTGGCTTCGTCTTTTTCACCAATTACGCGAGCGAAAAAGGCGTGCAGATGGAAGCAAATCCGCGCGTTGGCCTCGCGCTCTATTGGGTGCAGTTGGACCGTCAGATCCGCATCAGCGGACGAGTGGAGCACACGTCCAGGGAAGAGTCGGATGCTTACTTTCATTCGCGTCCACGCGGGAGCCAGTTGGGCGCATGGGCCTCGCGCCAGAGCGAGATCGTGGACGCACGCCGAGTGCTCGATGCGCGTCTCGCGGAGATGGAAGAACGCTTCGCCAATCGCGAAGTCGAATTACCGCCGCACTGGGGCGGATACAGGGTGCAGCCGGACCGGATCGAGTTCTGGCAAGGCCGCCCCAACCGGTTGCACGATCGTTTTTGTTATAGTCGCGAAGCCGATGGCACGTGGGCGATCTGGCGTCTGGCGCCGTAGCTGCCCGCACGTCGCCGTCATGCCGCGCGCTCCCGGTCGCTAAATTTTGAATGAACGAGCAACCCCTACGTTCTCGCCGTTGGACCCAGGCGGGGAGTCCTCGGTATTGGTGGCATCGGCTACCGGGCATGGATTATGTCCCGCCGGTTTATGGCGAGCTAACTGACGAAGAGTGGAGCGTGCTCGAGGAGTGGTACCGGGAGACGGACCCAAGCCAGATGATCGGAGAATGCGCTGTGCCGCTGATTTCGCTGCTGCACGGCTTCATCATGGGCAATCGGGTCGAGCGGATCGTGCAGCTCGGAACCTGTGCAGGTTATTCTGCGCTCCTGCTCGGCTGGATGCTGAGGCGGTTGGCCACGAAACACGCACTGTTCAGTCTCGATATCGATGAACAAATGTGCGCGGTTTCGCGCCGCTGGGTTGTGCGCGCCGGGCTGAGCGACGCAGTCGAGATCGCGCGCGGGGACTCGACTGCCGCTGAGAGTGTGATGGCGGCGCGAAATTACCTGGGGGCTGCGCCGGATCTCATTCTAATCGATAGCTCGCATGAATATCAAGGCACCACGGCGGAGCTTGATTTGTGGTATCCGGCCCTGGCGAACGGCGGCCTGATCGTGCTGCACGATGTGAGCGCGTTTGCGGCTGGATTCGACGTTACCGGCGCAGGGGGAGTTCGGCGTGCTTTCGAAGAGTGGCGCCGCAGAACTCCGGGCTGTGAATCGATCCTCCTCAATGGCGAAGCATCCTCGATGGAGGGGCCCCGCGCGTTCTACAAAGACGCCTGCGGCGTGGCTCTTCTGCACAAACCCGGGCTCCCCGCGACCGCATGATATCCGCGGGTGGTGGGGACGCATCGCGCCGCTCCCTCCCGATCTTCGAACTGGAGGACGCAATCGTTTCGGCGCTGCGCGATCAACCGCGCCTGATCGTGCAGGCGCCGACCGGCTCGGGCAAATCGACGCAAGTTCCGCAAATCCTGCGCGACCGTGATCTTCTCGCAGGCGGCGAGGTGGTGATCCTTCAACCGCGCCGCCTCGCCGCGCGTCTTCTCGCTCGGCGTGTCGCGGCGGAAAGAGGTGTTCAGCTCGGCGACGAGGTCGGTTATCAAATTCGATTCGCGAATGTCACGTCAGCACGAACGCGCATTCGATTCGTGACCGAAGGAATTCTGCTTCGTCAGCTGCTTCAGGACCCCGAACTGCGCAACGTCGCGGTCATCATCTTCGACGAATTTCACGAACGTCACCTCTATGGCGACATCACGCTCGCCCGAGCCCTCCAGCTCCAGCGAAACATCCGGCCGGCGCTGAAAATCGTGGTGATGTCGGCCACGTTGGAGAGCGAAACTCTTGCGTCCTATCTGGCTCCGTGCGCGGTTTTGCAGTCAGCGGGTCGCGTGCATCCAGTGGCAGTCGAGTACCTGGCGAAATCAGTGGGCGGAGACGACTACCCGATGTCCGATTTGGCCGCCGATGAATTCGAACGCATCGCGGCGCGCACGGAGGGCGATGTCCTCATCTTCATGCCCGGAAAGTATGAAATCCAGCGCACCATCTCGGCCCTTAAAACTGGCCGTCGCGGAGATGATTTTGTCGTACTCCCGCTTTACGGCGAACTGCCGCCACAGGAGCAGGATGCCGCGCTCCGTCGCTACGAGAAGCGCAAGGTGATCGTCGCTACCAATGTTGCGGAAACATCGTTGACCATCGATGGCGTGCGCGTCGTGATCGACAGCGGCCTCGCTCGCATCGCGCGGTTCGATGCACGGCGCGGGCTTAACACTCTCTTGATCGAGAAGATCAGTCGCGCTTCCGCGGAACAACGAGCCGGTCGCGCCGGGCGAACCGCTCCCGGATTATGCCTGCGTCTCTGGACCGAACGCGAGCAGCTCGACGCGCCCCGGCGCGTAGGCGGACAC
>DASYVG010000033.1:0-2407 GCA_035937255.1 Chthoniobacterales bacterium
GAGGCGCCATCCCTCGACGTAAGTGTTCATGATTTCGTCGACCGTGGCGCTTTCGGGCATGTTCACGGTCTTGGAAATGGCGCCGCTCAGGAAAGGCTGCGCCGCGGCCATCATGCGCAGATGGCCCATGTAGCCTAACGAGCGTTCGCCCCGATGCGGTTTGAAGGCGCAGTCGAAGATCGCGAGATGCTCGGGTTTCAAGCCGGAGAAGACGGTCGAGCCATCCGCATCCTGCACGTCTTCAATCGTGTCGCAGGCGTCGACATGCGCGATGATCCGCTCGATCTCCTCGGAATTATAACCCAGTTTCTCGAGCGCCGGCTTCACCGTCTGGTTAACAATTTTGAACATGCCGCCGCCGGCGAGCAGTTTGTATTTCACCAGCGCGATGTCGGGTTCGATGCCGGTCGTGTCGCAATCCATCAGGAAACTGATCGTGCCCGTCGGGGCCAGGACCGTCACCTGCGCATTGCGATATCCGTGCCGCTGTCCCAGCGCAGCGGCGCTGTCCCAGACCCTGGCGGCTTCTTCCTTCAGATAGGCGAATTCTTCGTGGGCCGCGATCTCGGAGACGGCGCGCCGATGCAATTCGATCACTTCCAGCATGGGCGCGACGTTATTTTTGGCGGCTGGTTTTGCGACGCCGCTGCAACGGGCGTCCTTGTAGCCAGGAAATGGCCCCATCGCTCGCGCCATCCGCGCGCTTTGCTCGTACGCTTCGCCGGTCATGATCGCGGTGATGGCGCCGCACAACGCGCGTCCCTCCACGCTATCGTAGCCGTACCCGTAGCTCATGATGAGCGAACCGAGATTGGCGTAGCCGAGCCCGAGCGTCCGAAAGATGTGTGAGTTTTCGGCGATCTCTTTGATCGGATAACTCGCGTTATCGACCAGAATTTCCTGCGCCGTGATGAAGATCCGGGCGGCCGCTTTGAAACGTTCCACGTCGAAGACGCCGTCCGCGCGCTTGAACTTCATCAGGTTGAGCGACGCGAGATTGCACGCGGTGTTGTCGAGAAACAGATATTCGCTGCAAGGATTGGTGGAGTTCTGGCGGTCCGTGCCCTTGCAGGTGTGCCATTTATGAATGGTCGAATCGAACTGCATCCCGGGATCGCCGCAGATGTGCGTCCCTTCCGCAATTTTCCGGAGCAACGCGCGGGCGCTTTTTTGCTCGCAGGGCGATCCATTGCGCACCCGCTTCGTCCACCATTCGCGATCCTCCGTCGCCGCTTCCATGAACTCGTCGCTCACGCGCACGCTCAGATTCTCGTTCTGATACATGACGGAGCCGTAGGCGTCGCCATTGTAGCTGCCGTCGTAGCCAGCCTCGATCAGTGCCCAGGCCTTCTTCTCTTCCTTCTGCTTCGCATCGATGAATTCCTCGATGTCCGGATGCCAGTCCTTGAGCGTGTTCATCTTCGCGGCGCGTCTGGTTTTGCCGCCGCTTTTCACCACGTTCGCGACCTGGTCGTAAACTTTCAGAAAGGAAAGCGGCCCGCTCGGCTTGCCGCCACCGCTCAATTTTTCCCGCGTGGACCTGAGCGATGATAAATCGCTGCCGGTCCCGCTGCCGTATTTGAAGAGCATCGCTTCCGACATCGCCAGGCGCATAATGTCTTCCATCGTGTCGTCCACGCTCTGGATGAAGCAGGCGCTGCCCTGCGGATACTCGTACTGCGACGTGGCGCGTTCCGCCTGACCAGTCTCGCGGTTATAGAAGTAATTCCCCAGGCCGGCGTCTTTGCCGATCCCGTACTGGTGATACAAACCGACGTTGAACCAGACCGGCGAATTAAACGCGCCGTGCTGGTTTACGCAGAGCCACGTCAGCTCGTCGTAAAATGTGTCGGCGGCTTCCGCCGTGGCAAAATAACCGTCGACAATTCCCCAATCGGTGATCGTGCGCGTGACGCGGTGCACGAGTTGGCGGATCGACGTTTCGCGACCACCTCGGTGTGGATCAGTGCCGTTCGCGATGTCACCGTAAAAATATTTTGAGACCGCTATTTTGGTCGCCAGAGCGCTCCACGTTTTGGGGACCTCGATGTTTTCCTGTTTGAAAATGACCCGTCCGCCGTCGTCGGTGATTTCAGCCGTCCGGCGTTCCCACTCGACCTGATCGAATGGCGAGATTTCAGCGCTGCTGAAAAGGCGCTCGAAGCGGAGACCGCCGTTTTTCTTCGTTCCTCGGTTGCGCCCGCCGCGGACGGCATTTTTGCGCGGTTTACGATAGGCGGGAGGCTGGACACCGGGTTTCAGTTGAATCATGGCAGGTCAACGGGGGTTAAGGTTGGGTAGAGCGTGTGAACAAAAGCGAACAGCGCAGGGAACAACCTGTGAATAGGAGCCAACCGCTTCGAACAACTAGATGCGGTGGAACTGCTCACGGGGGTCTACAACATGC
>DASYVG010000034.1:0-2304 GCA_035937255.1 Chthoniobacterales bacterium
GATCGTGACCAAGCTGGACGGGAGCGGCAAGGGCGGGATCGTGATTTCCATTCAGGACGAACTCGGGTTGCCGACGCGGTTCATCGGAACGGGCGAACGACTCGAAGATCTCTCCCTGTTCGATGGCCGCACGTTCGTCGAGCAATTGCTTTGAACAGAGAGTAGAAAAGCGAGACGGCTTGCGGCAGGATCAATTCCGATGTTGCGCTTTATCGCCGGTCGGCTGCTGCAAATGATACCGGTGCTGCTGGTGATCGCGACACTCACGTTTTTCATGATCCGGCTCGCACCCGGCGGACCGTTCGACACCGAACGGACCGCCAGTCCGGAAATTCGCAAAAGTGCCGAAGCCTACTACGGGCTGAACAAACCTCTGGGCGCGCAGTATCTCGACTATCTGCGCAATCTGTTGCACGGCGATCTCGGTCCCTCTTGGAAATATCCGAGCCGGACGGTGAATGAATTGATCGCCGAATCCTTTCCGATCTCAGCGGAGCTCGCGTTCTGGTCGCTCCTGATCGCACTGACATTCGGGTTAAGCGCCGGGATTGTCGCGGCACTGCGGCCGAATACCTGGACAGACTACGTCCCCTCCTCTCTCGCAATGGTCGGGATTTCGGTTCCAACGTTCGTGCTCGGACCGCTCCTCGTTCTTGTCTTTGCGCTCAAACTTGGCTACGCGCGCGTCTCCGGCTGGAACGACTGGACCGATCGCGTGCTCCCCGCGTTGACACTCGGTGCGCTCTACGCGGCTTATGTCGCACGACTGACGCGCGGCGGAATGCTGGAAGTGCTGTCGCAGGATTTTATCCGCACCGCGCGCGCCAAGGGCGCATCCGATTTTGTGATTGTCACGAAGCACGCCCTGCGCGGTGGCTTGCTTCCCGTTGTCAGCTATCTGGGACCGGCGGTCGCTGGACTGGTGACGGGTTCATTTGTGGTGGAAACCATTTTTCAGATCCCGGGGTTGGGTCGCTACTTCGTCAACGCCGCGTTCAATCGCGATTACACCATGGTGCTCGGCGCCGTGCTCTTCTATGCCGCGCTCATCGTGCTCTTCAATTTGCTCGTCGATATTGTCCTGGTCTGGATGAACCCGCGCCAGAAGTTCGAATGAGCTCGGGCGCCGAACTGTCGGAGCTTGCCGTTGCGGAAGATGCCGCCAACGCAGAGGAGCGTGGCACCTCTCTTTGGCGTGACGCCTGGCATCGCCTCGCGAAAAACAGGATGGCCGTGCTATCGGCAGCGCTGCTCGCGGTCCTCACGCTCGCGGCCTTTGGCGGTCCGTTGTTTCTAACGCACTCCTACGAAACACAGAACCTCCACTTGGGCGCGGTGCCGCCGGACGCTCAACATTGGCTCGGAACCGACACGCTCGGACGCGATCTTTTCACGCGCGTCCTTTATGGCGGACGGGTCTCACTTTCCGTCGGTCTCTGCGCGACCGCGGTCGCACTGACCATTGGAGTGCTCTACGGCACGATCTCGGGATTTATTGGTGGCAAGGTGGACGTAGTGATGATGCGCGTGGTCGACATCATCTTCGCACTTCCGTTCACCGTTTTCGTAATTCTGCTGATGGTCTTTTTCGGGCGTAAGTTCCTGCTGCTATTTGTCGCCATCGGCGCCGTGCAATGGCTGACGATGGCGCGCATCGTTCGGAGCCAGGTCATGTCACTTCGCCGGATGGAATTTATCGAGGCGGCGCAGGCACTCGGTCTCTCCAGACTGCGGATCATTTTTCGACACATGATTCCGAACGCGCTTGGACCGATCATTGTCTACGCAACGCTCACGGTGCCAAGCGTGATGCTGCTGGAAGCTTTCCTGAGTTTTCTCGGGCTCGGCGTGCAGCCGCCGATGAGTTCGTGGGGCGTTCTGATCAAAGAAGGCGCAGACAGCATGGAAGAGTTTCCCTGGTTGCTGATTTTTCCCGGGCTCGCCCTCGCCCTCAGCCTCTTTTCGCTCAATTTCCTCGGGGACGGATTGCGCGATGCGCTCGATCCACGCGCGGCCAAAGATTAGATGAGCGCCGCGCCTATGACCGCGGAAAACCCGCTGCTCCGGGTGGAAAATCTCCGGACTTATTTTCACACGCGCGCCGGCGTGGTTCGCGCCGTGGACGATGTTTCGTTCCAGATTCGACGCGGCGAGACGCTCGGCATCGTGGGCGAATCGGGCTCCGGCAAATCGGTCGCTTGTTATTCCCTGCTCCGCCTGCTCCCGATGCCACCGGCCAGGATCGAGGAAGGCCGCGCCGCATTCGGCCAAATCGATCTGCTCGCCTGCTCCGAACGCGAACTC
>DASYVG010000035.1:0-5732 GCA_035937255.1 Chthoniobacterales bacterium
TCCTGGGGCGCGCCTTTTTGTTTTCGATTGCGAGACGGATCGTAAAATAAATGTGCAGGATCACTGTCACGAGGAGAAACGCGCGAATTAACCAAAGGAGCGGACCGAGCTCACGAAGATGTTCCGCATAGCCGTTCACCCAGGCCGGCCCGAGGAAGATCTGCAAGTTGCCGATGAGGTGGCCGATGATGAAGCCGATCAGGATAAGACCAGTCACCGCCACGATGATCTTCTTACCGATGGACGTTCGGTAGAAAGCGGCTGCGTTCACGATAAAAGATACGCGGCTCGGGAGACAATGGACATCGGATCATTATTCCCAAACGTCGATCGTTGATCCTTCGCCGGACGGTCTTCGGTCGCTCACGGCGATGGCTTCGATCTCGACGCGAGCGCCCTTGGGAAGCGCTGAGACCTGCACGGTAGAGCGGGCGGGAGGTTGTTGCTTGAAGTAGCCGGAATAAACTTCATTCACCGCCTGAAAGTCAGCCATATCGGTCAGGAAAATTGTCGTTTTAACGATGTGATCATGCGTCAGATTTTCGGCTCTGAGGATGGCTCCGAGGTTATCGAGAACCCGTCGCGTCTGCTCGGAAATGTCATCCGAGACAATCTGGCCACTTTTCGGATCGAGCGGGATCTGGCCCGCCGTGAAAAGCATTGCGCCGACCCGGACGGCCTGCGAATAGGGCCCGACAGCCGCGGGCGCTTCGGCCGTGGAAATGATCTTCTTCATCTGGCGATCTTAGTCGTAAATCGGGGGCGCACAACGGTGTCAGCGCGCAAGTTTCGTTTGCGAAGTACTACCGCTAAACGGATTGTGCCCGTTCCCGGATAACGGGCGAAATACCCATGGTTGGCTGGATTCTAAAGAAGATTCTCGGATCGAAAAATCAGCGCGAAATCAAGCGCATGGTTCCGATGGTTCGTCGAATCAATGAGCTCGACGAACAGTTCAAGAGTCTGTCCGACGAGGAGTTGCGCACCAAGACAGCGCAGTGGAAAGCGGAACTAGCCCCGATCGCGGAGCTGCAGGAACAGTGGACCAAGCTCGACGAGATTCTGCCTGAGGCGTTTGCCGTGGTCAAGAACGCTGCGCGACGGCTGACGGAGCAGCGGCAGGATTTCACCGTCTGCGATCAGCCGATGACGTGGAACATGGTGCACTTCGATGTGCAGCTGATCGGGGGGATGGTGCTGCACCGCGGACGGATCGCGGAAATGGCGACCGGTGAAGGAAAGACGCTGGTTGCTACGCTCCCTCTCTATTTGAATTCCCTCACCGGCAAAGGCGCACATCTCGTGACAGTGAACGATTATCTAGCCCGCCGCGACGCCGAGTGGATGGGTCAACTCTATCGTTTCCTCGGGCTCACGTGCGGTTGTATTCAGCATGATCAATCGCCTGATGAGCGCCGCGAGCAGTATGCGATGGACATCACGTACGGCACGAACTCGGAGTTCGGCTTCGATTACCTGCGCGACAACGGCATGGCGACTACGCGTGAGCAGCAGGTCCAGCGCGGCTACAATTATGCCATCGTTGATGAAGTCGATTCGATCCTGATCGACGAAGCGCGCACGCCCTTGATCATCAGCGGCCCGACGACCGTCTCGACGCACCAGTACGACAAGTGGAAACCGCTCGTCGAGCAGCTCGTGCGCAAACAGAACATGCTGGTAAACCGGATCGCGAGCGAAGCGATTGAGCTGTTTGACCGGGTTGATCGTGAGAAAACTCCAACATTTGTTCCGCGTGAACCCGCCGGAGTCGTCGTCACGCCAGAAGTTCGACGACTTGCCACTGAACTTCGCGTTCATCTCACCGAAGTCATCGGCACAGGAAAGGACGGTAAAATTATGGAGGCGGACGTGCGCGGTGCCGCCTCCCAGCTGAGCCCGGGACTCCTGATGTTCAAGGTGAAACTAGGCCAACCGCGCAACAAACCGCTCTTGCGCATGATGGAGGATCCGGAGAAGCGCAAGGCGGTGGATAAGGCCGAGCTGCAATTTTACCAGGATACGCGCAAAGAAGAGCTCTTCGCGCTGAAAGAAGAGCTCTTCTTCACGATCGACGAGAAATCGAACGAAACCGATCTGTCCGAGCAGGGGCGTGACTTTTTGAATCCCGATGATCCGGACTCTTTCGTGCTCCCGGACCTCATCAGCGAGTTCACCGAGATCGATCTGAATCGCACCCTTGCGGATGAAGAGAAGGAGCGGATGAAGACAGAGCGTCAGCAACATTGCGACGGGCAGGGTGAACGCATTCACAACATCTCCCAGCTGCTCCGCGCCTACTGTCTTTTCGAAAAAGACGTCCAGTATGTGATCGAGGAGAACAAAGTCGTCATTGTGGATGAATACACCGGCCGAAAGATGCCAGGGCGACGTTGGAGCGACGGGTTGCACCAGGCGGTGGAGGCGAAGGAAGGCGTGCAGATTGATCGCGAAACGCAGACGCTCGCGACGATCACGATCCAGAATTATTTCCGGCTTTATCACAAACTCGCGGGCATGACCGGCACAGCCGACACTGAGGCAGCCGAATTCCACGATATCTACAAACTCGATGTGAATGTCATCCCGACGAATCGGCCGGTGGCGCGGGCTGATGCGAATGATCGGATCTACAAAACGCGGCGTGAAAAATACAATGCCGTCATCAACGAAATCAAAGATCGCCACGCGAAAGCGCAGCCGGTGCTCGTCGGCACCGTGAGCGTGGAATCGTCGGAATTACTCAGCCGCATGCTGAAGCGCGAGAAAGTGCCGCACAACGTGCTGAACGCGAAGTACCACATGCAGGAGGCAGAGATCGTGCAGCGCGCGGGTCAGGCGGGCACGGTCACGATCTCCACTAATATGGCGGGCCGCGGCACTGACATAAAACTCGGGCCGGGGGTGGCGGATGAGGGCGGGCTTTTTGTCATAGGCACGGAACGGCACGAGTCGCGCCGCATCGATCGGCAATTGCGCGGCCGTTGCGCGCGGCAGGGCGATCCGGGCGGCTCGCGTTTCTATGTCAGTTTCGAAGACGACCTGATGCGGAACTTCGGGGCAGCCGATCGCATGACGAAAATCATGGAGCGGTTCGGTCTCGAGGAAGGCCAGGAGCTCGAGCATCCGTGGTTGAATCGGTCAGTCGAGACGGCGCAAAAGCGCGTCGAACAACGCAATTACCTGGCTCGCAAGAGGACGCTCGATTTCGACGACGTGATGAACAATCAGCGTGAAGTCGTTTACACCTACCGCAATGACACCATCGAAACGGATGATCCGCGCAAGCTCGTCTACGAAGTGATCGACGAAGCGGTGCCCGCGAAGGTAAACGAATACCTCGGCACCGGCGCGGCGGGCGAAGAGACAAACCATGCCGGGTTGCTCCAGTGGGTGAACACGACATTTCCGCTCGGGTTCACGAAAGAGAAAGCTCTGTTTGAGACGCGCAGCACCGACGAGAACGCGCAGTTTCTGATCGAGCGAATCAAAGATGCCTACGAGCGGAAATCGTCTCACGAGGAGCCGACGGCGGTTAAAAGTCTGGAGCGTTACATCATTCTCAATGCGATCGATCGGCTCTGGCAGGAGCACCTCTATGCGATGGATGCGCTGCGCGAAGGTGTCTATCTGCGGGGTTACGCGCAGAAAGATCCGCTCATCGAATACAAGACGGAAGCGTACGACATGTTCGTCGAGTTGATGTCGAACATAAAAAACGAGGTGCTGCACAATCTCTTCCGGAGCACTTCAAACCTGCAGGCGTTCGAAACATTCCTCTCGACCTTGCCGCAATTCCTCTTGCGCGAGAACGCGCCGTCCGCGAATGGTCCGATGCCGGGCCGGCGCCCGGAGCGGGCGGGCGGCCGGGACGGAGAAGATGGTGACGGCGCGGAAGTGAAACTCGAACTCGCGCCGATGCGCCGCGACATGCCGAAAGTTGGACGGAATGACCCTTGTCCCTGTGGGAGCGGCAAGAAGTTCAAAAATTGCTGCGGACGGACGGCATAGTGGTCATCGAGTCAGTGGTAGGGGGCCGCGCTCGGCTCGGACTGTCAGGCGGCAAATCACCAGGTTCCGCTACTTCCGTGAGGGGCCTGTCGCAGGATTTCTTCGAAACCGATCCGCTCGAATGCGCGCGGCAGTTGATTGGCACAACGCTGATCTGGGGCCGGTGCTCGGGCGTAGTCGTCGAATCCGAAGCTTATCTTACGGAGAACGATGAAGCTTGCCACACGTTCAAGCGCGCGAGCACGCGCAGCTTTGTCGATCGGAATGAGCCGGGAGCAATTTACATTTACCTAAACTACGGGATGCACTGGATGCTCAACCTGTTGGTCAAAGGCGGACCGCGCCGTGGGCTCATTTTGATTCGCGCGCTCGAGCCGAAAACCGGCATCGCGTTCATGAAGGCGCGTCGCGGGACCGAGAATCTGCGTGGGCTTTGCTCCGGCCCGGGCAAGCTCACGCAGGCACTCGAGATCACAAACCGCTACCATGAGATGAGTATCTGTGACGATTCGCGATGCCGTTTGCTGCCGCGCCAAACGGAAGACATCGCAGTGGCTGCGGACACTCGCATCGGCATCACGCGCTCGGCTCATTTTCCGTGGCGCTTCACGCTCGCGGATTGCCCGTTTGTGAGTGTGCGAGTGCGAAATGCGACAGCTCGCCCTCGTTGACCATGACGCGCATTTCGCTCACCTTACCAATCCAATGACGGCCACGAAACAGCGCGTCCTTCTGGGGATGAGCGGCGGCGTCGATTCCAGCGTCGCCGGCTACCTCCTGCGCGAAGAAGGCTACGAGGTAGTCGGCGTGACGATGAAGGTTTGGCCGCAGGATTGTATCTCACGCGCCGAGGATAAGTGCTGCGGTCCGCAAGCGGTGGCGGACGCGCGCTCCGTCGCTCATTCGTTAGGCATTCCGCATTATGTAGTGGATGAAGCGGATCAATTCGAGCGCCTCGTGATCGATTATTTCGCGAGCGAATATCAGGCGGGTCGCACGCCGAATCCATGCGTGATGTGCAACGAGAAACTCAAGTTTGGCAACTTATGGCAAAAAGCGCAGTCGTTAGGCTGCGATTACATCGCGACCGGGCATTACGCTATCGTCGAGCATCCTGTAGCCGGGAGCGGTGATCTCGGCCGCGCGCGGTTACGCAAAGGCGCCGATCCGCGCAAAGACCAGTCCTATTTCCTCTTCAGCCTGCGCCAGCCACAACTGCGCCGCGCGCTGACGCCGTTAGGGAAAATGTCGAAGCCGGAAATTCGCGCCATCGCTCGTTCGTTAGGTCTGAAGGTGGCGGAGAAGGTGGATAGTCAGGAAATCTGCTTTGTTCCAGGGAACGACTACAAGGCATTCTTGCGTTCGCACCTGGGTGAGCAAAAGTTTCACTCCGGCGGGATCTACACGTTGGATGGGAATTTTCTCGGCGAACATGGCGGCATCGAACTTTTCACCATTGGGCAAAGGAAAGGTTTGCCGGGTGGTTCCCCCGAACCGCGCTACGTCATCGATATCGACCCGGAAACGAATCGGGTCATCGTCGGCACCGCCGCAGATCTGGTCTGTGAGTCGTTCGAGATCGATCAGGTGAACTGGGTTAGCCGCGCGTCGCTTACCGAGTCGATCGAAATCACGGCGAAGATCCGCTACAGTCACGCCGGCGCGCCGGCGAGCTTGACCCCGCTGCCGAACGGGCGAGCCCGCATCGACCTACACGCGCC